>NZ_LGQU01000092.1:0-24282 GCF_003115935.1 Azospirillum sp. TSH20 | reverse complement strand
CCACGATGATGAGGTTGGAGCCGAGGCTGTCGATCTGTTGGGCGATGCGCGCTTCCGCTCCGGCGCCGACCGCGATCATGGTGATGACCGACGCCACCCCGATGATGATCCCCAGCATGGTCAGCATGCTGCGCATGAGGTTGAGACGCAATGCCGCGAACGCAATGCGGATGGACGACAGGGGGTTCATGCCGCGGCTCCCGGCTGCTGCAAGCCCGCCAGCACCTCGGACGCCACGCGGGGTGCAATGACCGGCCGGTCGTCGATCAGCCGGCCATCGCGAAAGCTCAGCGTGCGCCGGGCGAAGGCTGCGATGTCCGGCTCGTGGGTCACCAGCACGACCGTGATGCCGCGCGCATTGAAGCCCTGGAACAGCGCCATGACCTCGATGCTGGTGCGTGAATCGAGTGCGCCGGTCGGTTCGTCGGCCAGGATCAGCAGCGGGTCGTTGACCAGCGCACGGGCGATGGCGACGCGCTGCTGCTGGCCGCCCGACAATTGCGAGGGATGATGCCATGCCCGCCCGGCAAGGCCGACCTCGGTCAGGCGGGCGAGGGCGCGGCGGCGGCGCTCCTGGGCGGACAGGCCGGCGTAGACGAGCGGCAGCTCCACATTTTCGACTGCCGGCGTGCGCGGCAGCAGGTTGAAGCCCTGGAACACGAAGCCGACCAGACGGTTGCGCACCCCTGCCAGTTCATCGGGAGCAAGGTGCGACACGTCGCGCCCGTCGAGGCGGTAGAGGCCGGCGCTGGGGCTGTCAAGGCAACCGAGCAGGTTCATGAAGGTGGACTTACCCGATCCCGATGGCCCCATGACGGCCACGAACTCGCCGGCGGCGATGCGCACCGACACGTCGTTCAGGGCGAGCAGGGGCACGTCCCCCAATCGGTATTCCTTGCTCAGGTGTTCGGTCTCGATCAGCCAGTTGCCCATGGCCGGGCTCCCCGGTGGAAGGCGCAGATGTCAGAGACGGGGGCCGCCGCCCATGGACGGCATCGTGCCGGAGGCGGCAGCCGGGGCGGTTTCGCCGAGGATGACCCGTTCGCCGGCAGACAGCTTACCTCCGACGACCTCCACCATGGTCCCGTCGGAGGTGCCGAGACGAAGGGGGCGGCGTTCCGGCTGGCCGGACGAGCCGAGCACCCAGACCTCGCCCGCTTGTGGGGATGGCGGCGCATCCGGCGGGGTGGCCTTGGCCGGGCGATAGCGCAGAGCGGCATTGGGGACCAGCAGCGCGTCGTCGCGATGCTCGACGACGATGCGGACGTTGGCGGTCAGGCCGGGCAGGAGTGCCAGATCGGGATTGGGCGCCGAGATGACCACGTCGTAGGTAACGACGTTCTGAACGACCTGGGGTGCTTTGCGGATCTGGAGCACCGTGCCGACAAAGGCGCGGCCGGGGTAGGCATCCACGGTGAAATGCACCTCCTGGCCGACCCGCACCGTTCCGACATCCGCCTCGTCCACAGATGCGTCCACCTGCATGGCCGCCAGATCCTGGGCGATGGTGAAGAGCACCGGCGCCTGCAGGCTGGCCGCAACGATCTGGCCGCGATCGACGTTGCGCTGGATGACGGTGCCGTCCACCGGCGCGACGATGCGCGTATGCTCCAGATTGATGCGCGCGCCCTGATAGGCCGCCTCCTTCTGCTGCACCAGGGCCGTCGCAGCCGCGAGGTTGGCTTGGGCGAGACTGAGCTGGGCCTCGGTGGACCGGATCGTGGCCTGTTGGCTGACCTCCTGTGCGCTCAGCGCCTCGACATCGGCCTGGGCGGCGTCGCTGGCGGACTTGGCGCTGTCACGGTCCGAAGCGGACGCATTTCCCCGCTCGAAAAGCCGTTGCGTGCGGTCGAAACTGGTCCTGGCGTTGAACAGGAGCGCCTGCGATCTGCGCAGCTGGGCCTGGACGTTGGTCAGGGTCGCGCGCGCGGCCTCCAAGTCGGCGGCTGCGCGGGCGACGGTGGCCTGCTGGGTCTGGATGCCGGCCCGGGCGACGGCGAGATCGCCTGCCGCCTGTGCCACCTGTGTATCGAACAGCGCGGGATCGATGCGGGCGATGAGCTGGCCGGTCTTCACCTCCGTGTTGAAATCGGCGACCAGTTCACTGATTTGTCCCGACACCTGCGATCCGACCTGCACCGTAACGACCGGATTGACGGTGCCGGACGCGGTGATCGATGCGGTGACCGCGCCGCGCGCCACCGGTCCGGTTCGATAGGCGGGAGCGGCGGTCTGGGTGCCCATGGCGTGATAGAGCAGCCCCACCGCGCCCAACATCGTGAGCAGGATCCCCAGCAGCCAGCCCGAGTGCCGGAAGGCGCGTTGGGCTGGTGGGGCAGGGTTGGTCGAGCGTCCGGGGCTCGATCCGTGGTCGGTCAGCGGCAGAGTCATCGGCCGTCTCCGGAAGGACCGGTTCGACGGTCCACGCTATCGACCCACGCTATCCGTCTGACGGTCCGCAGCATTGACGTGCATCAAGATCGGCAGCGCTCGATCAGGGTACTGCAAAAGCTGTAAAGACAGGACGGACCTGCACCGGTGGGACACCGTCAAGTTGGCGGTGACGGATTGCCGCCGCGGTTCACCCCTTCGCCGCCAACTGACCGGACGCGAAGCGGGCAAGCGTTCCGGCGTCGAGGCGCCGGTCGTGGAGAGCGCTGGCCACCAGCACGGCATCGGCGCCGTGCGCGGCCAGCGCGTCCAGATCCGCCGCATCGCGCACGCCGCCGGCCCCCCACACCCGAACCCCCGGGCGTCGGGCCGCCAGCGTCGCAATCCGGTCCAGATCCGGCCCCTCGCCCGAGCCGACCCGGTCCAGCGTCATGGCGATCACGCGCGCGGGCCAGAGGGCTGGCTCCTCGTGCAGCGCCGCAGGTCCCAGCGGCACTCCCTGCCGGACATCAAGCGACAGCGCCACCCGGTCTTCTCCGGCCAGCGCCAGCGCCGCGTCCAGCGTCGCGCCGTCCGACTGGCTTTCGCTGCCGATCACCAGATGCCGGACCCCGGCGTCGAACCAGCGGCGGCAATCGTCGGGCGTCGCCAGTCCTGCATCGACCCAGAACGCCACCTCCGGCCAGCGGGCCTGCAGCGCCGCGACGGTGGAACGGTGGTCGCCATTTCCCCTGATCGCGTCGAGATCGGCGACATAGCAGGCGCGGAAGGGTTGCAGCGCCAACAGCGCGGCCACGATATCCTGTGGTGCGGCTCCTGCGGTCAGCGCGCTTTCGATGGGGCGGTAGCGGTCGCGCTCCCCCCGCTTGGCATGAACCACCTGCTCGCCCAGCAGGTCGATGACGGGAACGATGTCCATGGAGAACAGCCTTCGTCGGGTTCTGGTCTGCGAGTATGTCACCGGCGGCGCGTTGTGCAACGGGCCGCTTCCGACCGACCTGATGGCGGAAGCCAACGCGATGGTCGTGGCCCTGGTCGGTGATCTGGTCGCGCTGGACGGAATAAACGTCACGCTGTGCTGGGACAACCGCCTTGCCCCGCCGTCCTTCCCCGCAGACCGTGTCGCCCTGTTCCCGGTGGCGCCGGGCGAGGATCATGAGGCGCGCTGGCGCGCTGCCGCCGCCCGGTGCGACATGGTCTGGCCGATCGCGCCGGAAAGCGACGGGCTGCTGGGCCACGTCGCCGCTCTTTTCCGCGGCACCGGCCGCCCGGTGGTCGCCTGCGCGCCCGAGGCCATCGCTCTCGCGTCGTCGAAGACGGCGACGGCGGCGCGGTTGGCCGCCCACGGCATCGCGACCATTCCCACCGTTCCCTTCGGCGCCCCGCCGCCGCCCGCCGCCTGCCATGTGGTGAAGCCGGACGACGGCGCCGGTTGCCTCGATACCTTCATCGTCGACAACATCGCCGCCTGGACGCCGCCGCATGCCGGCCGCTGGATCGTCCAGCCGCTGGTCGAGGGCGAGGCGTGCAGCCTGTCCATGCTGGTCGACGATACCGGCGGGGTGCGGCTGCTCGGCTGCAACCGTCAGACGGTGGAGCGCGGGAGCGACTGCTTCTCCTTCCATGGCGTGGAGGTCGGGGCGATGGAACACCGCCGTGCCGCCTGGGAGCCGCTGGCCCGCGCCGTCGCCGCCGCGATTCCGGGGCTGTGCGGCTATGTCGCCGTCGACCTCATCGACCGGCCTGATGGTCCGGAGACGAATGGCCCAGTGGTGGTGGAGGTGAACCCGCGCCTGTCCGTCGGCTATTCCGGGCTGTCGCGGGTGCTGGGCTGGAACCCGGCGGGCGACATCCTGACTCTGTTCCACACCATGTCGGCCGATGCGGGCCGGGAGGACGCACATGCCTGACACCCGTGGTTCGATCGTGATCGGCTGGGACATCGGCGGCGCCCACCTGAAGGCCGCCTGGGCGGAGGATGGCCGGCTGCGCGATGCGGTCCAGGTGCCCTGCCGGCTCTGGCAAGGGATGGGAGAGCTGGATTCGGCGCTCACCACGGTGCTGGAGCACCTGCCGGCGGACGCCGACCATGTGGTGACGATGACCGGCGAACTGGTCGATCTGTTCGACGACCGCGCCCAGGGCGTGCACACGCTGATCGACCGGATGGCGGTGGCCCTGCCGCAGGTGCGGCTGCGCGTCTATGCCGGCCGGCGCGGATTGCTGTCGCCACAGGAGGCGCGGGGACAGGTGATGGACGTGGCCTCCGCCAACTGGATGGCGACCGCCGCGGTGGTCGCCCGGCTCCTGCCGGCGGCGCTGCTGGTCGACATGGGCAGCACGACCACGGACGTCGTGCCGGTGCGCGACGGCGCCGTGGTGGCGCGCGGCGTCACCGATCACGAGCGGATGGCGGTGGAGGAGCTGCTCTATACCGGGCTGACCCGCACGGCGGTGATGGCGATGGAGCGCACCGCGCTGGTCGCTGGCGAGCGGTTGCCGATGATGGCCGAGTATTTCGCCACCAGCGCCGACCTCTACCGCGTGCTGGGCCGGCTGGACGAGGCCGCGGACCAGCATCCCGCCGCCGACAACGGGGCGAAGACGGTCGAGGCCAGCCTGCGCCGTCTGGCCCGCATGGTCGGGCATGATGCCGGCGATTACGATCCGGCGGTCTGGCGGGCGATGGCCGCAGATCTGACCGAACGCCAGCTGCGCCGCATCCACGATGCCGCCTGTCGCGTGCTGTCGGCCGGGGTGCCGCCTCTGCCGGACGATGCGCCCGTGGTTGGGGCTGGCGTCGGACGTGCCGTCGTGAAGGAGGTGGCCGTCCGGTTGGGCCGTCCCTACCAGGATTTCTGCGATGTGGTGGGTGCCCCCGGTCAGGATTGGGTCGCCAGTTGCGCCCCCGCCGCCGCCATGGCGCTGCTGGGTTGAGGGGGGAGACATGAGCCGCGCCTTCGTTAAGGAAAGCGACGCCGAAACCGAGGGGCCGCTGCCGCAGATCACCGGTCCCCTGCACGTGTCCGCCGCCACGGTTGCCGCTTGGCAGGAGGAGCTTGCCGCGGCCGACGCCGAGGTTGCGAATCTGCGTGGCTCCGATGCGCCGGAGGACCGGCAGGCGATGAGCAGCGCCAAGCGGCGCGCCGACCTGCTCCGCGCCCGTCTGGCCGCCGCCGTGGTGGTGCGCCCGGCCGGCTCGGCGGATGAGGTCGGGTTCGGCTCCGTCGTCGTCGCCGAGGATGAGGACGGACGCCGATGGACATTCACGCTGGTGGGCGGCGAGGAGGCCGATCCCGCCGCCGGCCGGATCAGCTGGCAATCCCCGTTGGGCGAGGCGCTGATGGGCGGGCGGGCCGGCGACGTGGTCGAATGGCCGCGCCGGAACGGCCCCCTGTCGCTGACCCTTCGTTCGGTGTCGGCGTCCTGATCCCGCCCCTCAACCGCCATCCAGCACGCGCAGCTGCGGGCGGATTTTCACCATCATCTCGTCATGCTCGCGGCCGGGATCGGAATCGGCGATGATGCCGCCGCCGGCCTGGGCGATGACGCGGTCCGGCGTGACGGTCAGGGTGCGGATGACGATGCTGCTGTTCATCGCCCCGTCGAAGCCGATCCAGGCGACCGACCCGCAATAGGCGCCGCGCCGCGGGACCTCCAACTCATCGATGATCTCCATGGCGCGGATCTTGGGCGCGCCGGTGATGGAGCCGCCGGGGAAGGTGGCGCGCAGCAGGTCGACCGGACCCAGCCCCGGCTTCAGTTGCCCCTCGATCACTGACACCAGATGGTGGACAGAAGCAAAGCGCTCCACCCCGCACAGGACCGGGACCTTGACGTTGTCGATATGCGCCACGCGGGGCCGGACTGTCGAAGACCAGGCCGTCCTGCGGCATGCGTTATGCTCCGATGCTGGTGGCGAGGGACTTGACCCAGAAACGAAGGGGTTTGGCGGTCTCCTCCCGGTCGCAGGCGTCGCACCAGGACAGGGCTCCGCCGATCTCCGGCTCCAGCCGATAGCCCAGCCGCCGCCACGCGGAATCGGGCGTCCGGTAGGCGTTCGGGCGGCGGGGATGGTCGACGGAACGCACGATCTCGCCGAAGGCGATGGACGCGAAACGGCCGGTTTCGCGTATGTGGGATTCGCCGATTTCCAACAGGGCGGTCCCCACTCCGCGCCCGCGATGGGAGGGGAGGACCACCACCTCGCCGAAATAGAAGATCGAGCGCGGGTTGCAGCCTGCATGGGTGAACGGGTCGCGCAAGGCGTCCAGCTCCTGGTCGAGCGGTGCGCCGGTGACGGCCGCGACCATGCGGTTGCGCTCGAAGGCGGTCAGGATGAGTCCGCCCGGCAGGCCGCCGAGACCGGACAGATAGCGTTCCTCGTACGCGGCCGAGCCGGAATAGAGATAAGGGAACTCGCCCAGCACCGCCAGACGCAGGACCGCCAACTCCTCCACCCGGTCGGCCAGGGCGGCGCCGGTCAGCCGCTCCACCCGTATGCCGCCTCCTATGTCACCATGCAGCCGCGGCCCGTGGGGCGGCACGGGCCGCGCCGGAAGAGCGGCGGCGCCCCCCCCTTCCGGAAGAGCCACTGCGCTCACGGTGCCGGCACCGGCCGGAACCGCCGCAGGAACGCGAAGCGTGCCGGGCGTGGGGCGGAGGCGGTCCGGCCGAAGCTTTGCGTAATGCGGTCGAGAACGATGGCCAGCAGAACGACGCTGAGGCCGCTTTCGAAGCCGAGCGCGATGTCCAGGCGCTGGATGCCTTGCAGCACCACGTTGCCCAGGCCGCCGGCGCCGATCATGGAGGCAATGACGATCATCGACAGCGCCATCATCATAGTCTGGTTCACGCCCGCCATGATCGAGGGCAGGGCGTTCGGCAGTTGCACCTTGAACAGAAGCTGGCGGTCATGGCAGCCGAAGGCCTTTCCGGCCTCGACGATCTCGGCCGGCACCTGCTGGATGCCGAGCGACGTCAGGCGCACCGCCGGCGGCATGGCGAAGATCACGGTGGCGAGGATGCCCGGCACCCGGCCCAGGCCGAAGAACATCACCGCCGGGATCAGATAGACGAAGGCCGGCATGGTCTGCATGAAGTCCAGCGTGGTGCGGACAATGCTTTCGACCACGCGGTTGCGCGCCATCCAGACGCCCAGCGGCACGCCGATCAGCAGGCTGAGCAGGGTGGCGGTCAGCACCAGACCCAGGGTGGAGGCAGTCTCCGTCCACAGCCCCATGCCGGCGATCAGCAGCAGGGCAGCGACGGTAAAGACGGCGAAGCCGACGCCGACGCGCCAGAGGGAGATCGCGACGAGCAGCCCGATCAGCAGCCAGGCCGGCGCGCCGACCAGCACATAGTCGATGGCGCCGCCGAAGCCGTTCACCACCGTCGCGATCGTGTCGAACGTCGATTGGAAATGGTCGAGCATGAAGCTGACCAGCTCCTCGACCCATTTGCCGATTCTGATTTCGGACTCCATCGGTCAATCCCCCCGAACCAAGGTGTGGAGCATGAGGGCGCGTGAAATGGCGCCGAGGAAGTTGTGGTCGTCGTCGACGACGGGCACCGGCCATTCGGTGTCGGCGACGAGCGCGAGCAGGGCGTGGACCGGCGTCGCGGCATTGACCGTGCGGACGTCGGGCAGGAAGGCGTTGACGAAGCGCGGCTGCGGCCCATTCAGTTCACGTTCCAGCGTCGTCTGCGAGACGATACCTTCGAAGCGGCCGTCATGGGTGCGCACATAGCCGAAATTGTGGTGGTTCTCGCGCAGCTGCTGCAGGGCGGGGGCCAGTTCGCCGGGCAGGCGGATGACCGTGTTGGTCGCCTCGTAGCGCGCCACGTCGCCGGCCCGCAGCACCTTGGAGGCATCGACGTTGCGGAAGAAGGAGCGGACGTAATCGTCGGCCGGGCGGCTGAGGATTTCATAGGGCGTGCCGACCTGTACGATGCGGCCGCCTTCCATGATGGCGATGCGGTCGCCGATGCGCATCGCCTCGTCCAGATCGTGGGAGATGAAGACGATGGTGCGCTGATGCTCGCGCTGCAGGCGCAGAAGTTCGTCCTGCATTTCCGTGCGGATCAGCGGGTCGAGGGCGGAGAAGGCCTCATCCATCAGCAGGATGGTGGGATCGTTGGCCAATGCGCGGGCAAGGCCGACGCGCTGCTGCATGCCGCCCGACATCTCGCGCGGATAGCGGCTGGCGTAGGCGCCAAGCCCGACCTGCTCCAGCGCCTGCTGCGCCGCCTTGTGCCGCTCCGCCTTGGACACACCGGAGATTTCCAGGCCGAAGGCGGCGTTGTCCAGCGCGCTCAAGTGCGGCATCAGGGCGAAGGACTGGAAGACCATGCCCATGTTGCGGCGGCGGGCCTGGATCAGTTCGGACTTGGACATGCTGACCAGATCCTTGCCGTCGAGCAGGATCTCGCCGCTGCTCGGTTCTATCAGCCGGTTCAGCAGGCGGATCATGGTGGATTTGCCGGAGCCCGACAGCCCCATGATGACGAATATTTCGCCCGAACGGACCTGAAAGCTGGCATCCAGCACGCCGACATTGACGTTCAGCTTCTCCAGAACCTCCGCCTTGCTGGCGCCCTGGCGCAGCATGGTCAACGCGGGTTTCGGGTCGGCGGAGAAGACCTTGTAGACGTTCCGGACTTCCAGGCGGACCGCCGCGTCATCGCCGACGCTCGTCCTGGCAGCGCCGCGGGGAAAGCCCAGGCTGGCCGGTCCCCCGACCGAAACCGCGCTTCGCATCATCGTGTTCATCGACAGGCCTCCTCTCGATTGGCGACAGCGCGACCTGTGGTACTGGGAGGATCGTTTTGCATGGTCATGGAAGCATTCCCTGTTCGACGAGGCTGTCGTAGATGGCCAGCGCCCCCGCTTCGGCTGTCGGGTTGACCAGCAGTTGGCCTTTTCCGCTCTTGCTCTCGGTCGCGGCTTTCAGCCGGTCCAGCGCCGAGCCGCCGCGCTTCACGCGCATCAGCTTGGGCTTTGGTCGCCATGGCCGATGCTCACAATCCGGCAGGAAGAGGTCGGCGGTCGCCTGAACCGCCACCGGCTCGATGACGCCCCGCCGGGCCGGGCCGAAGGCCGAGGCGCGGGCGGGCGGGGCGGAAGGATGGACGGTCGCTATGAGGCGGCCGGTAGCGATCAATGCCCGCCGCTGTCCGCGCGGCAGCGCCTGAACGAGGTCCACCGCGCCCGGCATGGAGTCCGGCGTATCGGCGGAGCCGATCCCCACCACATCGGGCACGACGGCGGCATCAAGGCCGCGGGCGATCAAATAGGGCAGCATGCCGCTGCCCTCGCCATCCTCCGCCTGCCGTCCGGTCAGGACCAGTGACGGGTCGAACTGGCGCAGATGGGCGATCAGCGGTTCGACCGGATCGCTTCCCTCCGGCAGGTGCAGCAGCGTCAGCCGCTCCAGCCCCATGCCGAGATAGGCGCGCAGCGCCTCGCCGTCGGCGGCGGGGCCGGCATGGATCGCCGTCAGCCGCCGCGGACGCATTGCCAGCGCCATTTCCAGCGCCTGCGCGTCGGTGGCGGCACGGCGAGCGCGGCCGGAGACCGGATGGCGGCCGATGGACAGCAGGACGGCGACATTATGCATGGCGGCGCTCCCGGATGAGCCGGATCAGGGCGGGCATGACGGCCTGCGCATCGGCGACGATGGACAGGTCGGCCCGCTTGATCATCTCGGCGTGGAGGTCGGTGTTGACGGCGATCACATGCCTGACGCCGGTGATGCCCTGAAGATGCTGCGGCGCGCCGGCGATGCCGAAGGCGAGGTAGCAACGGGCGCTGACCACCGTGCCGGAGGCGCCGACCTGCCGTTCGCGCGGCAAATGGCCGGCGTCGCAGACCACGCGGCTGCCGGCGCGGGTGGCGCCCAACGCCTCGCCCAGCTCGGCGAAACTTTGCCAGTCGGTTACGCCATTGCCGGCGCTGAGGATGAAATCGGTTTCCGACAGCGACAGGGCGTCGGGATCGACGGCCAGCCGGCGGGCGCCGCCCAGGCGGGGCAGAAGCTCCTCCGCGGCTGTCAGCGGAGCGGCGAGGTCGAGCGGCCGGGCCTCGTGCCGCACGCCGTCGAGAGGGTTGAAGGCATCTGCCGCCACCGTCATCAGCCGGGTCGGGCGGTGCCCGGTCTCCAGCGACCCGCCGGCCGATTGCCGAGTGGCGCGGTCGGGGCCGAGGCTCTGCACGCCGGCGAACAGCCGCTCTTCTGTAGCCGCGGCGACCCGCCTTGCGACGTCGGCGCCGTCCGGGCTGTCCGGGAACAGGATGTGACGGGGAGACAGTGCGGCCATCAGCGCGGAAGCGGCGGCGGCGCGCCGTTCCGGCACGTAATCGTCGGCCCAGCCGTCGGGCAGGGCGACATGGCGGTCGGACCCGGCCTCGGCCAGCGCGTCTCCCGACCCGGTGGAGACGGTCACCACCGCACCACCGCCAGCGTCGGCCAGCAGGCGGGCGGCGGCGATCACCTGCCGGTCATGCTCACTGACCTCGCCGCTGGGGCGGTCGAGCATGGCGAGGATCAGATAGGCCGGCTCGGGGATCACCTTCAGCGGGATCGCGGGGGCCGCGGCAATTGTGGCGCCCATCATCGGAGCGATGCCGACGCAGGCCGCGTCGCGCGTCCAGTCGTAGCGAGGGCGCGGCTGGCGCTGGACCAAGGCTGCGTCGCGGATGGCGCGCGGGTCGCGGCGGCGCTCACTCGTCGCGGCGGCGACCGGCTGGCGCAGCAGGCGCGGGCGCTGGCCTGTCAGGATTGTGCGGGCGGCACGCTCGGCGCGGGGATCGACACGGCGGCGGATGGCTGGAGGGTGAGTCATCGGGCGGTCTCCGTCGCGGCGAGCACCAGCTCGGCGATCTCCGCCACCTCCGGCCGGGGACCGACGACGCCTTCGAGCATCAGGGCGCAGTTGGGGCAGGCGACGGCGACCAGCGAGGCGCCGGTTTCCCGGACATGCTCCATGCGGACGTCGGGAATGCGGCGTTCGCCCGACACGTCAGTCAGCGGAGCGCCGCCGCCGCCGCCACAACAGCTCGACCGCAGGCCGGAGCGCAGCATTTCCCGACGCTCCACGCCGATGGCATCGAGCAGGGCGCGCGGCGCCTCGATCTCGCCATTGTAGCGACCGAGGTAACAGGGGTCGTGGAAGGTCACGCTGCGCCCGACCGGTTTGGTCACCGTCAGTGCGCCGGCGGTGATCAGTTCCAGCAGCAGGGCGGTGTGATGGACCACGGTCCAGCTGCCGCCGAAGGCCGGATATTCGTTGCGCAGCGTGTGCAGCGCGTGGGGGTCGGCGGTGACGATGCGGCCGAAGCGGCGGGCGTTCAGTGTCGCAACGTTGCGGGTCGCCAGCGACTGGAAGGTCGCCTCGTCGCCCAGCCGGCGGGCGACGTCGCCGCAATCCAGCTCCTCGTCGCCCAGCACGGCGAAGTCCACCCCGGCGCGGCGCAGCAGAACCACCAGTGCCCGCAGCGAGCGCTGGACCCGCAGGTCGAAGGCGCCGTCACCGACCCACAGCAGCGTGTCGCAGGACCCACCGGTCGGCAGCCGGGGCAGCGACAGGTCGGCCGCCCAGTCCCAGCGCCGGGCGAGCGCACGGCCGCCGGGATTGTCGGTGGCGCGCAGTTCCTCCAGCATGACCGCGGCCTTGCCGGGGGTGGCGCCCAGCTCCAGCGTCTGGAAGCGGCGGAGATCGACGACGGCGTCCACATGCTCGATCATCATCGGGCATTCCTGCACGCAGGCGCGGCAGGTGGTGCAGGACCACAGCGTGTCGGGATGGATCATCGCATCCGGCCCGATCAGCGGCAGCGCCGCCCCGCCATGGGCCTTGCCGACACCCCGGCCGGGATGGGGATTGCCGGCATAGGCGGCGTCGCTTGCCTCGCCATCTATGGCGGCGACCAGATCCTGCACCAGCTTCTTCGGGTTCAGCGGCAGGCCGGCGGCATAGGCCGGACAGGCCGTCTCGCAGCGACCGCACTGCACGCACGCATCGAAGCCGAGCAGCCGGTTCCAGGCGAAATCGATGGGACGCGCTACGCCCAGCGCACCCGCCTCATTTTCTTCCGTGGGAGCGAGCGGCAGCGGCTTCAGCCCGGTGTCGCGTCCCATGCCATCATGGAAGCGAGCCGGACGCGGGTGGAAGGCCAGATGCAGCGCGCCATGCACGGCATGCTTCAACGGTCCCTTCCAGACGCCCCACACCAGATCGGCCATCGCCACTCCGGCAATGGCGATCAGTACCAGAGCCAGCGCCTCCGGCATCACGCCGCCCAGCGACTGGTCGAGCGCCACCACAAGCAGGCACCCGGAAAATCCCAGAAGCGACAGCGGAAGGCGGGCGAAGCGGCCCTGCGACAGCTCGCGCGGGCGGATCACCCGGCGGCGATGGCGGACCATCAGGGCACCCGCCAGCATGGCCGCCAGCACCAGCGCCAGCAGCAGCCAGAGAATGCGCGATCCGCCGATGGCGACACCCATCGCCACCAGCAGCACCAGCGCCGCGAGGAAGCCGCCGGCGACCAGCGCGTGGAAGCGGGCGTTGAACGGCGTCCGCCCGACCACATGGTGGACATCGACCAGATAGCGGCCGGGCAGGGCGCGCAGCCCGGCGACCACACCGACCGCCGCCGGCCGGCCGGCCAGCCAACGCCGCGACTGCCAGGCGGCCAATGCCGCGCCGATGGCGAGGACGGCAAGGACGACGGTGGTGAGAGCGGTGGCGATCACGTCGGACGGCTCCTGTCGCGGGGTGGAGGTGTCAGATGTCCTTGCACAGTCGCGCGGCGTCGTAGATGGCGGCGTGGATGTTGCGGCCGGCCACCGCGTCGCCGATGCGATGCAGCGTGTAGCCGCCATGGCCGTTGGCCTGCACCGGCTGCGGCCGGCCGGCGATCAGGCTGTCGAGATCGGTCTCGCCGCGGTTCAGCGAATGGTCCTTCAGATCGAAATAGAGGCCGTCGTTGGGCAGCGTTCCCAGCTCCACCACGATCTGGTCGACCAGCCGTTCCTCCTCCTCGTGGGTGTATTCGTTGCGCAGGACGGCGACGCGGCGGTTGCCCTCCGGGTAGATTTCCACGAGCTGATGGTTGGTGGTCATCACCACGTTCAGCTTGTACAGCTCACGCAGGTGGATCGGCTGGTTGGTGGTGCCGACCTCCTCCGCGATCATGCGGTCGGGGGTGGCGATCTCCACCAGCGCACCGCGCTTGGCCATGAATTCGGCGCAGGAGGCGCCGTGATGCTGGCCGGTGCCGTCATACATCAGGACGGTCCCCGTCGGTTCCACCGCCCCGGTCAGGACCTCCCAGGTCGACACCGCCAGATCGGCGCCCTTGAAGTCGCCGCGGTTGGGGCGGCCGCCGGTGGCGAGGATCACCACATCGGGAGTCTCGGCCTCGACGGCGGCGCGGTCGGCCTCCACCCCAAGGCGGACATCGACGCCCAGCTTGGTGACCTGCTGGGACAGCCAGCGGGTGATGCCGCTCATCGCCTCGCGCCAGGTCGCCTTGGCGGCGATGCCGATCTGGCCGCCGGGGGCGGCGTTGCGTTCGAGCAGGACGACCGAATGGCCGCGCTCGGCGCAGACGCGGGCGGCTTCCAGGCCGCCGGGGCCACCGCCGACAACGACCACGCGGCGTTTGCGCTCCGCCTTCGGGATCACGTGCGGCATGGTGCGCTCGCGCCCGGTGGCGGCGTTCTGGATGCACAGCGCGTCGCCGCCGACATAGATGCGGTCGATGCAATAGCCGGCGCCGACGCACTGGCGCACGTCGTCCAGCCGCCCTTCCATCAGCTTGCGCACCAGATGCGGGTCGGCGATGTGGGCGCGGGTCATGGCGACCATGTCGACATGGCCTTCCTCCACCGCGCGGGCGGCGGTGGCGAGGTCCGTCACGCGCTGGGCATGGAAGACGGGAATGCCCGCCTCGCGCTTAATGCCGCTGGCCAGATGCAGGAAGGGGGCGACCGGGAAGGACATGTTGGGCAGCGAGATGGCGTGCGCCAGATGATCGCGCGCCTGTCCGCCCAGCACGTTGACGAAATCGATCAGCCCGCGTTCGGCATAGGTGCGGGCGATGGCGATGCAGTCCTCGTGGCTGAGGCCGTCGTCGATCAGCTCGTCACCCGACATGCGCATGCCGACGATGTAGTCGCTGCCGACCTCGGCGCGGATCGCCTCGAACACCTCGATACCGAAGCGCATGCGGTTCTCCAGGCTGCCGCCATACTTGTCGGTGCGCCGGTTGACCGAGGGGCTCCAGAACTGGTCGATCAGGTGACCGTGGGCGGCCGACAGCTCAAAGCCGTCTAGGCCGCCTTCCTTGCAGCGGCGGGCGGCGGCGGCATAGCTGGCGATGATCCGCTTGAAGTCGAAATCCTCCATCTCCTTCGGCGTGTTGCGGTGCGCCGGTTCCCGGCTGGCCGAGGCGGAGACGGTGGGAAGCCAATTCTCGGTATCCCAGCGGGTGCGCCGGCCCATGTGGGTCAGCTGGATCATCAGCGCCGCGCCATGGCGATGCACCCGGTCGGAGAATTCGCGGAGGAAGGGGACGACGCTGTCGTCCGCGACGGAAATCTGGTTCCACGGCGCCGCCGGGCTGTCCACCGCGACGGAGGAGGAACCGCCGAACATCGTCAGGCCGATGCCGCCTTTTGCCTTCTCCTCGTGGTAGAGCTGGTAGCGCTCCTTCGGCTTGCCTTCGGACCCGTAGCCCGGCGCGTGGCTCGTGCTCATCACGCGGTTACGGATCGTCAAATGCTTGATCTGCAGAGGCTTCAGAAGGGCTTCGGCGGGCGAGGACATGGCAGGAACGATCCCCAGTGTTGAGCCTGCCAAGAATTCACCATCGGCGCGATTGTCGCGTTGCCCCCCGCGACCGGGAATTACCTTTTTGCGACAGGAGCGGAACGATGCGGTGCCGATCCGCCAAATATCTGATTTCTTTAGGCGAATTGGGAGTGGTGGCACCCCCTTCAGTCCGTTGCCACACCCTCTTGGGCCGTCGGCGCCTGGTCCTCGAACAGGCGGCGGTCGGGCAGCAGGGAGTCCCCGTTCGTGCGCCGGAAAGCGGCGAGAGGCGAGAGATGCGGATCGGCCTCCGCATCCGGCTCGGCGGTGCGGCGCACCTCAGACGGTGATATGCCGAACAGTTCGCGGAACTGGCGGGAGAAATGGGCGCAGTCGGCGAAGCCGGCCTCGTTCGCGATGGCGGTGACCGACCGCTTGGTGTTGCGCAGCAGCCAATGGCCATAGCGCAGGCGCAGTGTCCGGTAGTAGGTGGCCGGGCTGGTGCCGACGGCCAGCCGGAACAGCCGTTCGAATTGCCGGGTGCTGACGTTCAGGCGGCGGACGATCTCCTCCACCGACAGCGGGTCGCTGATGTGCTGCTCCATCAGCAGCAGGGCGCGGCGGACACGGTCGTTGGTGATCTCGACGACCGTCGGCGGCTGCGGTTGCGACTGGCTGGCGGGACGAGCCTTGTCGATCAGCAGGATGTGCATGGTTTTCTGGGCGGTGGCGCGGCCCAGATGGCGCTCGATCAGGAAGGCGGCAAGGTCCGCCACTCCGGCGCCGCCCGAACAGGTGATGCGGTCGCGGTCCACCACGTAGAGCTGGTCGGCCACCGGCACCAGATCGGGAAATTCCTCGATGAAATCGCGGTGATGATACCAGCTGACGCAGCAGCGCCGGTTCTTCATCAGGCCGATGCGGCTCAGCACGAAGCTGCCGGTGCACACGCCGACCAGGGTCACGCCGTAGGATGCCGCGGCGCGCAGATAGGCCAGCGTCTCGTCGTCCAGCTGCGGGCCGGCGTGCAGCAGCCCCCCCACCACGACCACATAGTCGAAGCGGCGGGGATCGGTCAGCGGTTCCCAGCGGGCGACGCCAATGCCGCAGCTGGACATCACCGGCTCCGCCCGCGATCCCATGATGGTCCAGCGGCACCGGATCTGGCGCGACCGGTCGCCCTCGTCGGCCGCCAGCCGCAGGGCGTCGATGAAGGGGGCGAGCGCCGTCAACGTGAAATTGTTGGTCAGGATGAACCCGACCGACAACAGCGCGCGTTCCTCCTGCCGGGGTGCGGGACCGCTACCGCCGAAACGGCGATATTCCACTGTCTTCCCCACCAGGATCACCTCCCAGTTCCACGGTCCCAGCCTGACGGCCGTGAACCGTCCTTCGGGATGCTAGCGTCAACGGCTCGCCCTCCGGAAGACAATTCGTTGGCGATAATTCTAACGCTCTATCACCAGATCACTGGTCGGGCGACTGCAACAGAGCAGGATCAACCCCTGGTCGATTTCACGTTTGCGGATGCCGCCGGTGTGGCTCATTTCCACCGTACCGGAGATCAACCGCGTCTTGCAGGTTCCGCACATCCCGCGTGAGCAGGAGGTCGGGACCCGGATCTCGGCGGCCGATGCCGCATCTGCGACCGCCATGTCGGGCGGGCAGGCGAAGACCCTGCCGGTTTTTGCGAATTCCACGCGGAAGCCGTCTGTGGGCGCTGCCTCCTGGACCGGTCCGGATCGCGCCGGCGGCTCTCCCGCGGCAAGTTCTGCCGTGAGTTCCTCGAAATTGAAGCTTTCCTGGTGGTAGCGGCCCATGTCGAAGCCGCCCTGCTCCAGAAAGGCGCGCACTGCCTTCATGAAGGGGCCGGGGCCGCAGACATAGACCTCCCGCTCCATGAAGTCCGGAGCGATCAGCCCGAGCATCGGCAGAGACAGCCGGCCGGTGAAACCCGCCCAATGGGCCTCGGTGCCGATGCCTTCGCACACATGGGCGACGCGCAGGCGGCGGCCGGGACCGGTCAGCGCGTCCAGTTCGCGGCGGAAGACGATGTCGGCAGGCGTCCGGGCGGCGTGGACGAAGACGATGTCGTGATCCTCGCCCAGATCGTCGAAGGTCCGGGTCATCGACATCAGGGGCGTGACGCCGCTGCCGCCGGACAGGAACAGGAACTTGCGCGGAGTCTCGGACTCCCCCGGCGTGAAATCGCCGAGGGGGCCGACCGCGCGGATCGTGTCGCCCGGCTTCAGCGTGTCGTGCAGCCAGTTCGACACCGGACCGCCGGGCACGCGCTTGACGGTGATCGAGAGCCGGTGCGGTCGCGCGGCGGAGGAGGAGACGGTGTAGCTGCGGTGAATGGTTTCCCCGCCGATGGGCAGCTCCAGCGTGATGAACTGACCCGGCTTGAACCGGAACAGGCAGGGGCGCCGTGGCGCGAAGACGAAGGTCTTCACGTCATGCGTCTCGTCCCGCACCGCCCGGCACACCAGCGTGTCGTCGATTTCGGGATCCCAATCCCGGACCGGAGGCGGAGCCGCATCCTGCTGCATCGTCATCTCTCTCCTTGAGCCCTGAACCTTGAGCCCTGAACCCTGGGCCTCGAGCCCTGAATCCTGACCAGCGGGCGATCCCGGCGGCTTGCCGGCCGGGATCGCCCTGTCGTCGCGTTATTCGGCGGCGACGCCCATCGGCGCCTGCTTGCCCAGCAGATGTTCGGCCATGCGGCCGACGTACCATTCCGTGAACTTCTCCACGAGCGGCTCGGTGTAGGGCGAATAGGGACCCGGCTCGTAGGCGGGGCTGAGGGCGCCGTTGTGCGAGATCTCGACCAGATCGGCATCCTGCTGGTTGGTTGCCTCCCACACCTCTGTCAGGCGGTTCAGGTCGTAATCGACACCCTCGACCGCGTCCTTGTGAACCAGCCAGCGGGTGCGCAGCAGGTTGCGGTCGGGACCGAGCGGGAACACCGAAAAGGTAACGATGTGGTCGCTCATGAAGTGGTTCCAGGAATTCGGCTGGGTCCAGAAGGACAGGGCGCCCAGCTTGCGCTCGGTGATCGACCCCAGCAGCTTCTTGGAAGCGCTGCGCGTGTCCTTGGTGTGGGCCTCGCCGGCGCCGTCCAGCGGCAGGCGCTCGGCGCGGAAGCCGGTGGTGTCGGTCAGGCGATCGACCTCGCGGCTGGGGAAGCCGGCCGCTTCCCAACCGGCGTGGCAGGACTGCACCAGCGCGTCGTACTTGGCGGCATGTTCCATCCGCTTCGGGTTGGTGCCGTCGGGGGCGAAGCCGAAGCCGTATTCGAACAGCGGGATGGTCAGTTCCGGATGGTTGCTGACGCAGTGGTAGCATTCACGATTGTTCTCCATCGTGAGCTTCCAATTGCCCTTCTCGATCAGGTCCACCGTCTTGGCGACCTTGCAGTTCTTCAGATCGTGCGGAAGGATGTAGGGCTCGATGGCCGCCGCCATGCGGTCGATGTCGTCCGGCGCTTCCTCCGCCAGACAGATGAAGATCAGGCCGCCGACCGACCGGATGTGAACCTTCTTCAGATTCCGGCACTTGCGGTCGAAATCACTGCCCATATGCTCGGCGAACAGAAGCTCGCCGTCCTGGCCGTAGGTCCACTGGTGATAGCTGCACACCAGATTGCCGACCGAGGTCTTCTCCTGGAGGATGATGCGCGCGCCGCGGTGGCGGCAGACATTGTGAAAGGCCCGCAGTTCCATGTCGTCGTCACGCATGACGATGACGGAGGTCTTGCCGATATCCACCACCATCACGTCGCCCGGCTCCGCCACGTCCGGCTCCACACCCACGTGCAGCCAATGGCGGCCGAAGATGATCTCCATGTCCAGCTTGAAGATCTCCTCGCTGGTATAGAACGGGGCTTCCAGGCTGTGCCCCTTCTTGCGGCGCGTCAGCAGGGCTTCTATGGAAATCTCGGACGACATGGCGGTTGACCTTCTGCGGGAGTGGGGCCGTGCGTTTTTGGAATCGTTCAGCCTTGATCGGGCTGTTGCCATTTTCGATTCCACGACACCCAGCCTGCCGCCCGCCGCGGCGCGTCGCGTTCTGGAATGCGACATCAACTTTAAAAAGGCCGACAGGCGCACCTGTCTTTTTGCGCAAGCCGGACTTCGGCAACAGTCGTTTTGCGACACGCCGTGATTATCCAAGGACAACGGCCGCCGCCTGTAAGGCGGGCAACATTCGCCGGCAGGGCCGGGCTCGTACGAGGCTGTCGCAAATCCGATACGAATTGCCGCTCTGATGAAGGTTTTTTGCTTTCGGGGCCGGCATTCTTCCTCAATCAGCACTGATGCCAACAACGATCCCGTTGGTTGGAAACGACTTTCCGCGTCGATCCCGGAAGGTGGCCGGCGGATCATGCATTCGATCCGGAGCCATCATCCGATCGCGTTCCCCGGTAGGACGGAGGTGATCTTCCGGGCCACCTGCTCGCGTCTGCTGCAAGTTTCGGTACGGCGACGCCGGGCCGTCCGGCCAAACGGGTCCAAACAAACAAACGATAAGAGGAGGCTTCTTGATGAAAATCTTCGGTAAAGCCTTGGGCGTGCTGCTTTCGGCGGCCATGACGGTCAGTCTGGGGACCGGCGTGATCGCCGCCCCGGCGCAGGCCGCCGAGAAGTCCATCAACATCGGCTGGACCGCCTGGTCCGACGCCGAAGCGGTGACGAAGCTGGCCAAAGCCGTGATTGAGGAGCGGTACGGTTACAAGGTTGAGCTGACCATGGCCGACATCGGCATCCAGTATCAGGGCATCGCCAGCGGCAAGCTGGACGCCATGCTGATGTCGTGGCAGCCGCTGACCCACAAGCCCTATCTCGACAAGGTCGGCAAGGACGTGGTCGACCTCGGCCCGCTCTACACCCGTGCCCGCCTGGGCTGGGTGGTGCCGGACTATATCCCCGTCGATCAGGTCAAATCCATCGAGGATCTCAAGAAGCCGGACGTGCAGCAGAAGCTGGGCGGCAAGATCCAGGGCATCGATCCGGGATCGGGGTTGATGCAGGCATCCGAAAAGGCGCTGAAGACCTATGATCTGAAGGGCCTGCAGCTGGTGTCGGCCAGCGACGCCGCGATGCTCGCCGCTCTGGAGCGGGCCATGAAGCGCAACGAGTGGATCGTCGTGACGAGCTGGAGCCCGCACTGGATGTTCGCCAACTGGAAGCTGCGCTACCTGGACGATCCCAAGGGCGCGTTGGGCGGGTTGGAGAGCGTGAACGCCATCGTCCGCAAAGGCTTCTACCAGGATCATCCGGAAATCTTCGAGTTCCTGAACCGGATGGTCCTGCCGATCGGCGATCTGGAAGCGATGATGCAGGAAGCCCGGCAGACCAGCTACGAGCAGGCGGTCGACAATTACATCAAGAACAACAAGGCCCGGGTCGATTATTGGGTCACCGGCAAGCTTTGATTGGCCGCGCTCCCTTTCCATCACCGTTCATGGAGGCGGTCCGTTCCGAACGCGCACGCGTGTGGGACGGCCGTCTTCAGCCACTCCATGATCGTGGTCGCCGATGGACTCGTCAGCACACATGCAGGGTATCGCGTCGGGCCCCGGCCGGATCGACCGGCTGCTGAACGGCATCCGCACCGGATGACCGGCAATGTCACCCTTATCAAGAGAACGATGATCCCATGACCAATCCGCTGTTCCGTGTCGGTGAAGCCACCGTCTTCGCCAAGGAGGGCCAGTTTACCGACGCCATGCCGGAGATCGTGATCGGAACGGTCGATGGTCCGGCCGGCCACGCATTCGCCACCATGATGGGGCAGACCGCCGGCCACACCCGCATGTTCGCGGTGCGGGATTGCAACCAGATGGTCCGTCCGGCCACCATGATGGTGTCCAAGGTCACGATGAAGTCCAGCGCCTATGTCGACCTGTTCGGCGGCATCGTCCAAGCGGCCACGGCCGACGCCGTGCTGGACTGCGTCATCGAAGGCATACTGCCGCGCGACGGGATCAACGACCTGTGCATTCTGGTGATGGTCTGGATCGACCCCCGCTGTCCCACCGATCCGAACCTCGATCGCGCCGATCTCTACCGCACCAATTACGAGGCGACCAAAATCGCCATCGGCCGGGCGATGCGCAATGAACCCACCATCGACGAACTGATCGAAAACCGGCACAAGGTCCGGCATTTCATGTTGGATCCGCTGGAGTGACCTGCTGGCCCGACACAGCAGACCAGGAAAAAAGCCCGCCTCCGATCAGGAGCGCGGGCTTTTTGCCGTAGGGCCGCTTGACCCGTCCCCGTCCCCGGCGGCTATCGGCGCTCCACATTCGGCAGGAAGACGGTCAGCAGCCCCAGGAGCGGAAGGAACGAGCAGGCGGAATAGACGAAGCCGATGCCGCGCCAGTCCGCGACGACGCCGAGCCCCGCCGCACCGATGCCGGCGACGCCGAAGGCCAGCCCGAAGAACAGGCCCGACACCAGACCGACCCGGCCGGGCAGCAGTTCCTGTGCATAGACCACGATGGCGGGGAAGGCCGATGCTAGGGCCAGCCCGATCACGGCGCTGAGAACCACCGTCGCCGTCAGGCCGACATAGGGCAGGGCCAGGGTGAAGGGCAGGATCCCGAGGATCGAGACCCAGATCACCGTCTTGCGGCCGATGCGGTCGCCGACCGGACCGCCGACCACCGTTCCCGCCGCAACGGCCGCCAGAAAGACGAACAGGCAGAGCTGGGCGTCGCCGGTGGACAACCCGAAGCGGTCGATCAGGTAGAAGATGTAGTAGCTGGTGATGCTGGCCAGATAGACGTATTTGGAGACGATCAGCGCGATCAGGACACCGACGGCCCTCGCCACCTGTCCGGCCGGCAGTTCGCTCCGCTGCGCCGACTGTCTGCCACTCGCGCGGGGTTTGGCGTTCAGCCGCTGCCAGCTGCCCAGCCGGACCATGACCACCATGCCGGCAAGGGCGGCGATGGCGAACCAGCTGAGGCTGCCCTGGCCGTGGGGCAGAATGACGAAGGCCGCCAGCAGCGGGCCGAGCGAGGAGCCGAGATTGCCGCCGACCTGGAACAGCGATTGGGCCAACCCATGGGCGCCGCCGGAGGCCTGGCGCGCGATGCGCGACGCTTCCGGATGGAAGACGGACGACCCGAAGCCCAGCAGCATGCCGCCGGTCAGCAGCGCCGGAAAGCCGGGCGCCCACGCCAGGGTGAGAAGCCCGAGCAGGGTGGAGCCCATGCCGAAGACCAGCGAATAGGGCATCGGCCTGCGGTCAGTGAACAGGCCGACCAGCGGCTGAAGAAGCGATGCCGTCACCTGATAGACGAAGGTCAGCAGGCCGAGTTGGGCGAAGCTGAGGCCGAACTCGTCCTTCAGGATCGGATAGACCGCCGGCAGCAGCGACTGGATCATGTCGTTGAGCAGGTGGCAGGCGCTGATCGCGGCCAGAATGGAAAAGGCCGTCGAACCGGTGCGGGACCGGCTCATGGTGGTGTCGGTCACGGGGGCATGCCCTCTTCTCTCCGCCTCAGGCGTTGGGTCCGTCCCGCCCTCGATGAAGGGGGCGGTCCGGGATCGCCCGGCATGTTGCGTTGAATGCGCCGTAAGCCTACGGTCGGCGGAGAAGGCCCGCCACCGCGGTCAGGCCAGTTTCCTACGAGATCGGGCCATGGTCAGAAATGTCCGCGTCGACGAGATCGACGCCGTCCAGCGGCCACTGCTCGCCACCACCCACCACTACCCGGACGGCGGGACGCTGCCGCTCCACCGGCACCGGCGCGGACAGCTGATCTCCGGCATCACCGGGGTGCTGATCATGTCGACGCCGCAAGGGCGGTGGGTGGTGCCGCCGGACTTCGGCTTGTGGATCCCGCCCGGTGTCATGCACGAGGTCCGCATGATCGGGGCGGTGACCACCCACAGCCTTTTTCTCGATCCGGACCTGACCGGCGGCATGCCGGACCGTTGTCAGGTCGTCGGGCTTTCGCCCTTCATCCGCAGCCTGATTTCCCGCGCCGTGGATGTCCCGGCCGATTATGACCCGGACAGCCATGACGGCGCGGTGATGGCGCTGATCCGCTACGAGATGCAACATCTGCCGGCCCAGCCGCTGACCGTGCCATTTCCGACCAACCCGGCCTTGGCCGAGCGTTGCCGGCGCTTTCTTCGGCAGCCGGCGGTGCATGAGACGATCGAGCAATGGTGCGACGGGCTGGGGGTCAGCCGGCGCGCCTTCACCCGGCTGTTCCGGCGGGAAACCGGGCTGAGCTTCCTGGAATGGCGCCAGCAGGCCTGCCTTGCCGCCGCGCTGCCGCGGCTGGTGGCGGGGGAGAGCGTCACCGCCGTCGCGCTCGACCTCGGCTATGACAACCCCGCCGCCTTCACGGCGATGTTCAAGCGGGTGCTGGGATCGTCGCCGCGCGCCTATCTCAAGGGTGACGGCTGACTCCTCCGCTCATGGGTATCGCATCGCCTCCAGGTCTGCGATCAGGCCGGGGCCTTGCGGTCGCCAACCGAGCGTCGCCTGTGTCAGGGCGCCGGATGCCGTCATGTGGCTCCGTTGCAAAGTTTGCCAGCAAGCGCGCTCGCCAACTGGTCGACCGCATACGGCGCCACTGCCAGCGTAGCCGCTTCTCGATCTCCGGCGTATACTTCTGCACCCAGCGGTACATGATCGAGTGATCGACCGAGACGCCGCGCTCGGCGCTCATCTGCTCAAGGTCGCGATCGCTGATGCCGTACGGTCGTGCTGGCGACCCGCGAGCCGGACATCGCAGCCTTCGCCCGGTGCACGCTGAGCTTTCGCGATGGCCGGCTGATCGACGACCGGCCGGTCGTCGCACCCCGCGTGGCATCCGAGGTGCTGGCGGGCTTGCAGCAGCCGGGAGCCGCGGCATGAACCCCCTGTCGTCCATCCGCATTGCATTCGCGGCATTGCGTCTCAACCTCATGCGCAGCATGCCGACCATGCTGGGGATCATCATCGGGGCGGCGTCCGTCATCACCATGATCGCGGTCGGCGCCGGAGCGGAAGCGCGCATCGCCCAACAGATCGACAGCCTCGGCTCCAACCTCATCATCGTGG
>NZ_LGQU01000142.1:0-24864 GCF_003115935.1 Azospirillum sp. TSH20 | reverse complement strand
CCTGTCAGCAACGCGGCTCAAACACGCAGAGTGGCTAGGTTCTTGACGTTCCTGACATGAGCAATCCTCCTACAGGTATTTCCATAATTCCGCTTATGTGTTTTTGGGCGCCGTAACTTGGCGCCGCCCCTTCACTCCGGATGGGTGTGGGCGTCGAAGCGCTCGCGGTCGCTCTTGTCGCTCATGAAGATGGCGAAGGGCCGCAGGGCGTCGGCGTGGTTCAGGGTGATGGCGATCAGCACCGCCATCGGGGCGGCCAGCAGCGCGCCGGCGGCTCCCCACAGCCAGCTCCACAGCAGAAGCGCGATCATCACCACCAAGGGCGAGATCGCCAGCTGCTTGCCCTGCATGTGCGGGGCAACGAAGTTGCCCATCACCTGCTCGATCACCAGCAGGCCGGCGGCGACGGCCATCGCGGTGCCGGCATCCTGCGTCGCCACGACCAGCAGGACGGGCAGCGCGCCGGCCACCACCGACCCCACCACCGGCACATAGTTCAGCAGGAAGGCCAGGAAGCCCCACAGCAGAACCAGATCCACGCCGAACAGCGACAGCCAGCCGATATAGAGCGCGCCGGTGATCAGCCCCAGCACGCTGCTGACCACCAGATAGCGGCGGAACTGCTGGGCGATGGCGGCAACCGCCTCCACCGCCATGCGGCAGCGCTCGCGGCCCAGGGTGATGACGATCTTCTCGCGCCAGACCGGCGCCTCCAGTTGCATCAGCAGCGACAGGAAGACGGTCAGCACCAGGGTCGAGATCGTCTGTCCGGCGGACGCCAGCGCGGTCTTGGCGAATTCGGTGATCGGGTCGACAGGAACCTCGCCCCCTTGCCCGGCCCCCTGCCCGGCCCCTTGGCTGCCTTGCGCCGACGTCAGGTCGGCCTTGGCGCCCTGGAACCAGTGGTTCGCCTTGGCCCACAGCTTGCCCAGCGCTTCGGCATATTGCGGGAAATCCTCCGCCACCCGCTGCGTCACCAGGGCCATGCTGCCGAAGAAGGCGGCGAGGATGACCAGGATCAGCAGCATCGACGCGGTCAGCCCCAGCCAGGACAGGCGGCGCGGCACCCGCCCGCGCACCCAGCGGCCGACCGGCGCCACCGCGATCGCGACGAAGAAGGCGGACACCAGCGGGATCAGGATGGACGCCGCCGCCTGCAGCACCCAGAGCGATGCCGCCGCGGCCAGCACGCCCAGCAGCCAGAGGGCGAGATTGACGCGGTCGATGCGCGCCCCGCCCCGTCCTCCTCCCGGTTCCCGGCCGTCATCCCACCGCCCGCCATCCGTTGTGCCGTCCACGCCCGCCGCCTCCGCCGCTTCGCTCCGCATCGTCGGGATGCTCGTGCTAGACGCGCCACGGGGGCATTCGGTTCCATTCACTCCATGGGCGTTCCCGTCGCGACCAGCTCGAATAGGCCAAGTCAAAAAATCAAAAAAGATCGACAATTGAGCTTATTTCGCAACAGCTCCATCGAACAGGAACGGCCAAGCTCAAGTTAAGTGGGAAAAATCTGCCGGTCGGTTAGCTGCACCTTCGCAGCATCATCAAAGTTCCATTTTTGACTGATTCATGGCCGAGGGGCGATATCCCTTTTTTGTCTCAATCCTGCCACGGGAAACCCCCTCATTCATAATTTCCTAACCATAAGTGTTAGTACCCGATTAAGGCTAACGAACGAGCCTGCGGAACAAGGCGATACCCATAAAGCGGAGTTCCAAAATGGCTACCACCAACACCGACGGCACGATCCAGGTCACCTTCGCGGTCAATGCCTGGGGCACGCCCGCCGATGGAAAATGGCCGCATTTTCAACTGCTTCTGGACGGCACCAGCATCGGTGAGGCCACCGTCTCCTCCGCCACCCAGTCGCGTTACGTCTTCACCGCCAACGTGCCGGCCGACAAGGCGCACGCGCTGCAGCTGGTCTATGACAACGACGACACGGTTAACGGCGTGGACCGCAACCTGTTCGTCAAGTCCTTCGAGGTGAACGACAGCACCATCCTGTCGATCGACCCGTCGGTCAAATACGACACCGGCAAGATCGACGGCCTGAACGTCATCGGCGGACAGACCGAGATGTACTGGCCGGGCGCGCTGAACGTGCCGCTGCCCGCCACGCTGTTCTCGTCCGCCGCCACCTCCCCGGATGCGGAGACCGCCGCCAGCATGACCACGACCATCAAGGTCAAGGCCTATGGCATCAGCGCCGGCGGGCAGGCCCCGCACTTCAAGCTGCTGGTGGACGATCAGGTGGTGGGCGACGCCTGGGTCAGCGCGACCTCGGCCACCGACTACACCTTCACCGCCAAGGTGGACCCGAACGAGGCCCACAAGATCCAGGTCTTGTACGACAACGACGCCACCGTGAACGGCGTCGACCGCAACCTGTTCGTCAAGTCGATCAACATCGACGGCCAGACCATCGCCTCGACCTCCAGCATGGCGTCCTACGACAAGGGCCCGGTGGACGGCAAATATGTCGTCGGCGGCCAGGAGGCCCTCTATTGGGGCGGCGCCCTGACCTTCGGTGTGCCGGAGGAGTATTTCGGCGGCGCCTATGTTCCGCCGCCCCCGCCGCCGCCGAGCAAGGCGGTGGACATCGTCGTCAACGCCTACGGCATTTCGGCCGGCGGACAGGCGGCGCATTTCAAGCTGCTGGTCGACGGGCAGGTGATCGGCGATGCCAAGGCCGCCGCCACCACCGCCGCCTACAAATTCACCGCCAACATCGACCCGACCAAGGCCCACACCGTCCAGGTCTGGTACGACAACGACGCCACCGTGAACGGCGTCGACCGCAACCTGTTCGTCAAGTCGGTCGCCATCAACGGCCACACCGTCGCAGTCACCGACAGCATCGTCACCTATGACAAGGGCGCCGTCGACGGCAAGGACGTGGTCAAGGGTCAGGAAGGCCTGTATTGGGGCGGCGCCCTGAACGTCAAGGCCGGCGCCGACCTGTTCGGTGACGCGCCCATCAACCAGACCCCAGTCCCGACCGCCCCGACCAAGCCGGCCTTCTATGTCGCCGCCAACGGCAAGGATAGCTGGTCCGGCAAGCTGGCGGCGCCGAACGCCGACGGCACCGACGGTCCCTTCGCCAGCCTGGAGAAGGCGCAGGCGGCCATGCGGTCCAGCTCGACCATCGACACCACCTATGTCCGCGAGGGCACCTATCACCTGACCAAGACGCTGGAGCTGACCTCGCTCGACAACGGCCACAGCTTCCAGAACTATCCCGGCGAGAAGCCGGTGCTGAGCGGCGGCGAGGTGGTGAAGAGCTTCACCAGCGAGGGCAACGGGCTCTATTCGGCCAAGCTCGCCAGCGCCAGCAACCTCGACCTGATCGTCGGCGACGTTCGCCAGCATCTGGCCGAGAAGTACGCCTATGACGCCGCCGACGTCACCAGCGGCTGGCATTTCGCCGATGCGGCCTCGGGGGGCCCGAGCGGCTGGTATATCCGCTCCCACGGCACCGAGGTGACCAGCGCCGACATCCAGCCGAACACGCTGATCCAGGTGATGGACGCCGAACGGCTGGGCGACACGCTGACCGGCATCGCCAGCTTCAACGCCTCCACCCGCACCATCATGCTGAAGAACGGCGCCTCCCTGCCCTTCGCGGAAGGCACCACCTACAAGCTGCTGAACAACGCCTCTTATGTCGATCAGGCGGGCGAGTTCGCGTGGCGGTCGACCGACGGCAAGCTGCTCTACAAGGCGGCCAGCTCCGGCTTCGTCTCCAGCGGGGTGGAGGTGCCGCGGCTGGGCACGCTGGTCAAGCTGAACGGCGCCAGCGACGTCACCATCGATGGGCTGACCTTCAAGAACACCACCACCGGCGGCGACGCCCTGCTGCTGACCAATGCCGACGGCAACCACATCAGCGACAACAGCTTCCTCAACGTCGGCTCGGCGATCAAGCTGACCGCAGGATCGTCCAACAACCAGATCGCCCACAACACGCTGAACCACATGGCCGAGAACGGCATCGAGATGGATGGCCGCAGCAACGGCAACAGCATCTATGCCAACACGATCAGCAACATCGGCGAAGTGCGCAAGGCGGTGGCCGGCATCATCGGCACCGGGGTGGACAACAACCTGATCTCCAACAACGACATCGACCACAGCGCGCGCTATGGCATCTCGTTCAAGGATTACGGCGGCACCACCAACACGGTGAACCACAACAACATCATCCAGTACAACCACATCTCCTACACCGGGCTGGAGACCGCCGACGACGGCGCCATCGAGATCCTGGGCCGGTCCAGCGCCAACACCGGCATGGTCATCCAGGGCAACTGGATCGAGCACGCCAACGGTCTGGCCACCAGCGCGCAGGATACCTGGATGTACGGCCAGAAGGGCTTCGGCATCTATCTGGACGACATGGCCGGCGGCATCACCGTCAAGGACAACTTCATCAAGGACGCCGACTGGGCCTCGGTGCAGATCCATGGCGGCGACAACAACGTGGTGACCAACAACTTCTCGGTCATCGCCAATAACAAGGAAGACTTCATCCGCATCGAATGGCAGCCGGTGCACGGCACCGCCGGCGACCCGCACAACAACACGATCACCAAGAACGTGGTCATGGGCACCCTGCCGCTCGACGACTACACCGAGCTGCTGAGCGCCAACGACTTCGTCATCGACAACAACCTCGTCTACAACGTGCCGAAATACGGCGATCACGACGTGGTCGGCAAGCCGATGTTCACCAACGCTTATTGGGGCGACTATTCCCTGCAGGCGTCCTCGCCGGCCTTCGCCATGGGCATCCACGACCTCGCCTGGGCGAAGATGGGCGCCGAGGGCGTCGCCCATGTCGGGCTGGAGCATTTCTGGGACGCTGTCTGACCAAGGCCCGGATGCGGCGCATCGGGGGTACGCCTTCGACGCGCCGGACCCGTGGCATGGGCGGGGCCTGTTTCGCTCCACGGGCGGAGCCTGTTTCGCTCGATGATCGGGCGGCGCGGGCTCCGCCCAACTGCGTTTGTGGGACTCCGCTTCGAACGTTGCGCTGCTTGGCCCCCGCACTGCAGCGCACCATATGCAGGCCGCGCCCCGGCGACGGATCGGGGCGCCTCTTCCTTTCAGACCAGATGGACCGAGACCGTTTTCCGATGACGCAAGCGACGTGGACCGCGGGAACTTTGGCGAAAATCCTGGGAAGCGGCCTTCTGCTGTGGACCGCCTGCATGGCGCCGCCCACGGCGTCGACCGCCTGGGCGCTGGAGGAGCTGAAGCCGAAATTCGGCCCGGACGCGGTGCCGATCACCCGCGCCAGCGACTATGTCCGCACCGCCGCAGCGCCGGACTATTGGGCGCTCAGCCCCTATTACGTGCCGCAGACGACCGGCGCCTCCTGCTCGCTGGCCAGCGTGACGATGATGCTGAACGCGTTGCGCGGCCTGCCCGCCCTGGCCTCGGAACGGCTGGTGACAGGCAAGCAGCTGCTCGACCGGCTGGACGACGACCATTGGCGCGCCGCCACCGCCGAGGATGGCGAAGGCGTCTCGTTCGGCGAGCTGATCGACTATGTCCGCCGCAGCCTCGCCGCCTACAACATCGATGCGGAGGTGGAGGTCTGGCGCCCGCGCGACGCCTCTCCCGCCACGCTGGCGGAACTGCGCCGCATCCTGGCCGGGAACGAGCGAAGCGCCGACGACATCATCCTGCTGGCCTTCGACCAGGGCACGCTGACCGGCGATGTCGGCGTCGGCCACGTCGCGCCGCTGGGCGCCTATGACGCCGCGACGAAGCGGGCGCTGGTGATGGACCCCGACCGCAACTGGTACGTGCCCTATTGGACCAGCGACGCCCGGCTGCTGGACGCCATGCTGAAGCCGGACCGCGCCGACCCGGAGGGCAGCGGCCTGATCCGCATCCGCAGCCGCCGGGTGTCCGGCTGACCTCCGTTTATTTCACCTCCTGGCTGGTCAGGTCGGAGGGGTTCTGCGACCGTGTCGGCTCGCTCGGCTGATCGGGCTCGCTCGCCCATTGGTTCGGGCGCGGCACCGGGTTCCCGTTCAGGTCGGGCGGCGCGCTGCGCACGGCGGCGAGTGCCTGCTGCAATTCGCTGCTGCCGGTCGCGGCGGAACTGGACGCATTGGGCGGCCTCGTGCCCTGCGGCGTGGGGTGGGGATCCTGGCTCTTCTGAACCCCGGCATCGCGCGCGAGGGCGTCGCCGGCCGACTCCTTCGAACCTGAGTCCACCGGGGCCGCCCCGTCTTGTCCTGATTGAGGCTGTTGCTGATCCGCCTGCTGCGCGGCGGCACCGAGCAGCGGCAGGCCGGACAAGAGCCCCGACAGGAGCAGGGCGGCGGCGATCTTGCGCATGGCGCATCCTTCCTTTGGGCGACCGTCGGGGGAATCCGTCGGAGCACGGCGTGCGGCGGCACCAATCGGCCGTTGGCGCGTTGTACCGGGGACGGAGTCCGGCTTCGGCCGTCCGGTCCCAGCCCATCAGGAACACCGACAATGCCCAGCGAGTTCCCGTCTTCCCGCTCCTCCATCTCCAACCCCACGGCGCCGGCCTCGCCGTCCGACCGTGCCGAACGGCGCAGCGTCGGCGTGGTGGTGGAGCGGCGGCGCGTCGACAATCCCTGGATCGAGGCGCGCTGGCAGCCGGTGATGCTGGTCCCGGCCGACCCCACCCTGCCCGACTGGAGCGTGCTGGCCGAAGGCCCGGACTGGACGCGCCATTATGCCGGCACTGCCGAGATCGCCCTGTTCCCGACCGAGGCCGAGAACTACAAGCACAACCTCGACGGCGGCAGCCCCAGCGCCTACGTCATCCTGCGGCCGGGAGGGCCGGCGCCGGGGATCCGGCTGCTGGCCGTCACCGCCGACCCCGGCGAGATCGATGCCCATGCCGAAGCCGGCGACGACGTGATCGAGGCGCTGCCGCTGCCGATCCCGCTGGTGCTGTGGATGGATGGCTTCGTCGCCCGCCACTATGTCGAGCGCCCCTTCCACAAGCGCAAGCGCGACCGCGCCGACCCGGAGGCCCTGGCGCTCCGCCGCCGCACCGGGGGTCCGCAGCATGGCTGAGCGGATGGAGGAGGAGACCGGCTTCCTCGGCCGCTGGTCGCGGCTGAAGCGCGAGGCGCGGAGGGAGGAGCCCGTCGCCGAACCGGTCGTGCCGGAGGCGCCCGCCATGCTGCCGGCGGAACCGTCCGAGGCCGTCGAGGAAGAGGCGCCGGAGCTGCCCTCGCTGGACAGTCTGGATTCCGGCAGCGACTACACCGGCTTCCTCCGCCCCGACGTGCCGGCGGAGCTGCGCCGCCAGGCACTGAGGAAGGCATGGGCGAGCGATCCGGTCATCGCCGGCTTCCGCGGTTTTGCGGAGTATGATTGGGATTACAACGCGCCCGGCTATGGCGCCCTGCTGCCCACCGACGACATCGCCCGCCTGCTGGACGCCGTGCTGCCGGATGAGAAGCGGGAGGAGGAAGAGGTGGGTGAGGAGGAGGTGGTGGCGGCGGAGGCCGTGCAGGCTGACGGAGCCACTTGCCCCCACCCCAACCCTCCCCCGCTGGGCGGGGGAGGGAGCGAGTGTTTGTCCGAAGAGGCGGCGGCAGTCCCTCCCCCGCCCAGCGGGGGAGGTTAGGTGGGGGTCTAACCTCCCCAAGGAACGCTCAAATACACCGCCCGCCATCCACCTCCAGGCACACGCCCGTCAGGAAGTTCCCCTCGTCGGAGCACAGGTACAGCGCCGCGTTGGCGATGTCGGACGGCGTCGACAGGCGTCCCAGCGGGATGCTGCTGCGGAACTGCTCGCGGCGTTCCGGCGTGTCCTGGCCCATGAAGCGGTGGAGCATGCCGGTCTCGCCCGCCACGGGCGCGATGGCGCAGACGCGGACATTGTCGGCCGCGAGCTCCGCCGCCATCGACTTGGTCAGGGTGATGACCGCGCCCTTGGAGCCGTTGTACCAGGTCAGGTTCGGCCGCGGCCGCAGCCCGGCGGTCGAGGCGATGTTCAGGATCACGCCGCCGCCCTGATTGCGGAACACCGGTACGGCGTGGATGGCGCTGTGATAGATCGACTTCACGTTGACGGCATAGATGCGGTCGAAGGTGGCCTCGTCCACGTCCAGCATCGAGCCGTAGCGGTGGGTGTAGCCGGCATTGTTGACCAGGATGTCGAGCCGGCCGAACTCGCCGAGCGCCGCCGAGACGATGGCCTCGTAATCCTCCCCCACCGCGACGTCGGCGCGGACGGCGAGCGCCGTCTCTCCCAGGCTGTCGGCGACGCGGCCGGCTGCCGCCTCGTCCAGATCGGCGACGATGACGCGGGCCCCTTCGGCGGCGAAGCGGCGGGCGATGCCCTCGCCGAAGCCCGATCCCCCGCCGGTGACGACGGCGACCTTGTCAGACAAACGCATGAGCGGTTCCTCCCCGGCAATTCGCGGTCCGAGATGCGCGCGGCCGTTCGGCGCGCGGACTCCGTACAACAGGGAGCCGGCGCCATCGGCCGCATCGTGGACGCGGCGAAGAACGCATGATAGCGCGAAGCCGCCCGGTGGGGCAGTCGCCATCATCCGCTACATCGAATTGGGGAGATATAGGAGAAAATGGCGCGAGTGACGGGACTTGAACCCGCGGCCTCCGGCGTGACAGGCCGGCGCTCTAACCAACTGAGCTACACCCGCGCGATGGCTCCCGGTGCTGGACTCGAACCAGCGACAAGCGGATTAACAGTCCGCTGCTCTACCAACTGAGCTAACCGGGAACGGAGGCCCGCCTTATATGGCCGATGACGAATCCTGGCAAGCGGAAAAACGCAAAGCTTCGCATTTTTTCCGGACGGGGCCAGTTTCGCGCCCCTGGCCTGTGACAACGCGCACGGATCGCAGCCATGGGTTGCCGACGCGCAGGCTTGCTCTTGACAGTTCGGGGCTTCTCAGGCTTCTTCTCGCCTCCCCACCCCACCATTGCCGCAGGCCCCGATGTCCGAGGTCGTCCCCTTCGCCGCCGCCCGCGAGGCGCTGCTCGCGCGCCTGACCGAACAGCTGCCGCCCTCGTCGGAATGGGCGGGCCGGCTGATGCTGATGCCGGAGGGGCGCCGGGTGGAACCGATGCCGGCGGCCGAGGCGGTTGAGTCGCTGCGCGCCTTCCGCGCCGGGCTGGGCGAGGCGATCGGCGCCGCCGCCTGCTCGGTCGGCGGGGTTTGGGTCGGTCGGGAGGATTGCCTGGACTGGGACGGGCTGCTGGCGCCGCTGGCGGTCGCCGCCGCCTATGTGGTCGGCCGCACCCAGTCGGCCGGCGGCTTCTCTGCCGAGCTGTTCCGCTGCAAGGATGCGCTGGCCGGCTGGGGCGTGCGCGGCCTGCGCGGCGAACCGGCGGTGGCGCGCGCCGCCGGCTATGCCGTGGTGTCAGTCAGCCGCCGCCCGGACGACAACGAGATCGTGCTGGACCGGGTGATGGACACCTTCGCCTTCGTCATGCGCAGCCTGGGCGAGCCGACGGTGGCCGCGGCCGACATGGATCGCCGGCTGGTCAAGCGGGCGGTGCCGCTGCGGCGGTGATTGGGGCGGCGGTGAGGGGCGCGGTCAAGCGCCCTGCCCCAGCGCACAACGCGCCGCCGCCAAATCCCACGCCGCGCAGCCGACGCTCTTGAACAGGCGCGGGCGACCCGGCGTGGCGCGGCCATCCAGCGCATCGACCAGCGATTTGACGCTCTCCCACGCCACACCGGCCTGGATGAAGTCGCCGGCCTCGTGGCGGGCGCCGGCGGGATCGTCGACGAACAGCTCGCTGCCATGGACGGCGGTCGGGCCGAACTCCACCATGTCCGGCTTGAAAGCGCCGACGCCGACCAGCAGGCGGTCCGGGCGCGGCGTCTCGTCATAGATGGGGGACAGGCTGGTGGTCAGCGCGATCACCACCTCGGCCGCCGGATCGACCGGACCGCTCATCGGCCGCAACTCCACCCCCTGCCCGTCCTGTTTCGCGCAGAAGGCCGTGGCCGTCTCCAGGCTGCGGCTGTGGATGTCGATGCGGATGCCGGGATAGAGCGATGCCAGCGCCGCCACATGGCCGGCCGACTGGGTGCCGGCGCCGAGCAGCGCAACATGGTGCGGCGCCGGAGCCAGGGTCCGGATCGCCAGCATCGACACGGCGGCGGTGCGGCGGGCGGTGACGGTGGGGCCGTCCAGGATCACCTGCGGCGCGCCGGTCGGGGCGTCGAAGGCGCTGACCACGCCATGGATGGTCGGCAACCCGCGGGCGCCGTTGCCGGGATTCACGTTGACCAGCTTGTGGATGGCGATGTCCGCCGCAGTGGCCGGCATCGACAGCAGCACGCCGCCGTCTGGCAGCGGCAGCACCTGTCGCTCCGGGCTGGTGATGCGGCCGGCGGCATAGTCGCGGGCGGCGGCTGCCACCGCGTCGCACAATGCTGGGAAAGGAAGACGGGCGGCGGTCTGTTCGGCGGTGAGGACGGCGAGAGACGACACGGGAGGCGGCTTCCTCTTCGATGAGTGGGAAACGGTCAGGCGCGGGCGCGCTCGATCTCCACGCCGACGCTGGCGGCGTCGGGGAAGACGTCCAGCTTCTCCACACGCACCTTGGCCATCGTCACCCGCGCGTCGGCGAGGCAGCGCTCGGCGATGCGTTCGGCCAACGTCTCCACCAGCGTGACATGGCCCTGGGTGACCACGCCCTTGACGATTGTCGCCATGTCCTCGCCGGTGACGCCGGGGGCGATCACGTCGAGGTCGAGGTTCAGGCGGATGCGCTGGGGCTTCAGCCGTTCGTGGGCATAGACGCCGATCAGCGCGTCCATCACCAGATCGCGGACGAAACAACGGGTGGACAGCGCCGCCGGGGCCGAACGCGGCACCGGGGCGGTGACGGTGGCGAAGAGCTTGTTCATGGGCGACAGCCCTAACACGGCGGCGCCACCGCTGCCAAGCCGCCGTCCCCGCCAATGTCCATGCCAGACGGACAGGTCAGGGGCGGAGTCAGTGCATTTCCGAGCGGATGCGCTCGCGCAGCACGTCGATCGGGCGCAGATCCTCGCCCTCCTCATAGTGCCAGAAGGTCCAGCCGTTGCAGGCCGGCAGCCCGGCCAATGCCGCACCCACCTGATGGATCGAGCCGCGATGGTCGCCGCGCGGGCCGGAGCCGATCAGCGTGCCGTCGGCGCGCACGCGGGCGGCGACGCGGCGGCGCTGGTCGAACAAGGTCGAACCGGGGCGCAGCAGCCCGCGCTCCACCACCCAGCCGAAAGGGATGCGCGGTGCGCTGCGCTTGGGCGGCGTGTCGAGGATGGCAGCCTCCGGCGCTTCCTCCACCGCGTCGATGCGGGCCTGGGCCGCCTTGACGTAGGTGTCGTCGCGCTCCAGCCCGATCCATTTGCGGCCGAGCCGCTTGGCGACCGCGCCGGTTGTGCCGGTGCCGAAGAAGGGGTCGAGAACCACGTCGCCGGGACGGGAAGAGGACAGGATCACCCGGTACAGCAGCGATTCCGGCTTCTGTGTCGGATGGGTCTTCTTGCCCTCCTCGTCGCGCAGGCGTTCGCCGCCGCTGCAGATCGGCAGCAGCCAGTCGCTGCGCATCTGAAGATCCTCGTTGAGGTTCTTCATCGCCTCGTAATTGAAGCGATAGCGCGCGTCCTTGTCGCGGGCCGCCCAGATCATCGTTTCATGGGCGTTGGCGAAGCGGGTGCCGCGGAAGTTCGGCATCGGGTTGGTCTTGCGCCAGACGATGTCGTTCAGAATCCAGAAGCCCAGATTCTGCAGCGTGGCGCCGACGCGGAAGATGTTGTGATAGCTGCCGATCACCCACAGCGAGCCTTCCGGCTTCAGGATGCGGCGGGCGGCCGTCATCCAGTCCTGGGTGAAGCGGTCATAGGCTTCGAAATCGTCGAACTTGTCCCATTCGTCATCCACCCCGGCGACGCGGGTGTGGTTCGGCCGCAGCAATTCGCCACCCAACTGCAAGTTGTAGGGCGGATCGGCGAAGACGAGATCGACCGAAGCGGGCGGCAGATCGTTCATGAGAGCGATGCAATCGCCGACCAGGATACGGTTTTCAGGGAGCATTTTACGACCGGCAAAGAACTGAGACTCGGCCGGACAATGAGTCGCGGCCGAGTCGCCGTCAACAGCTTTCTTTGCCAAGTGACGGCGGGTCAGCCGCTTAGTGCCTTTTGCCGTTTCACTGGTGCAAAACTGACTCGGTGATGCGGCGTGACACCATGGCGGGTCAGCGCATCCAGATGCTCGGGCGTCGGATAGCCGGCGTTTCGGTCCCATCCATAGTGTGGATACAGCACCGACAACCGCAACATCTCGCTGTCGCGCGCCACTTTGGCGAGAATAGAGGCGGCGGCGATGGACTGGCTGCGGCTGTCGCCCTTGACGACCGCCACCCTCTCGCACGCGATGTCGGGGGTGAACTTGCCGTCCACCAGCGCCGCGTCGGGGGCCGGGCCGGGCAGCGCCAGATATGCCCGTTTCATCGCCAGCAGCGTCGCCTTGTGGATGTTCAACTCGTCGATCTCGGCGGCCGACGCCTCGGCGATGGCGAAGGCAAGCGCATGCGACCGGATCGCCGGCTCGATCTCCTCGCGCAGGCGGCGGGTGACCGCCTTGCTGTCGTCGATCTGCGCCGCGATCTCCGGCGGCAGGCCTTCGGGGGCCAAGACCACGGCGGCGGCGACCACCGGGCCGCAGAGCGGGCCGCGCCCGACCTCGTCGATGCCGCAGACGCGGCGGCCGGGGCCGAAGCCGGCCTCCAGCGACAGGTCGGGCCGCTGCCGGGGAACGGCTGCTTTGCGGGGCGCTTTGGCAGGCATCGGCGGACGGCCTTCCGGAGAGGGGACGGGATGGGGCCGCTTGATAGCGGTGGCGGAGTCCGGGCGCAAGGCCGCGCCCATTTGCCTCAAGCAAGCTCTTGAGAAGCGAAGCGCGGCTGCGCTATGGATGCGCCCCGATTTGCCGGATCAGTGAAAGCCGGACCACGCCACAACCCGCCACGCCATCACCCGAGAAGCAGGCCATGACCGAAACGACCCAGACCGCCGCCGAATGCCCCTGCCGTTCCGGCAAGCCGCTGGACGCCTGCTGCGGTCCCTATCTGGCCGGCATGCCCGCCCCGACGGCCGAAGCGCTGATGCGCTCGCGCTATTCGGCCTTCGCCACCGGCAACATCGACTACCTGCACGACACGCTACTGCCCAGCACCCGCGACGACTTCAACCGTGAAGAGATCGAGACCTGGGCCAAGAACAGCGTGTGGACCGGCGTGGAGATCCGTTCGACCGAAGCCGGCCAGCCCGGCGACAGCGACGGGATCGTGGAGTTCGTCGCCCGGTTCAGCATGAACGGCAAGCCGATGACCCACCATGAGACCAGCCGTTTCACCCACCAGGACGGCCGCTGGTACTATGTCGACGGCCAGCTGGGCGCCCGTCCGCGCAGCGGCCCCAAGGTCGGCCGCAACGATCCCTGCCCCTGCGGCAGCGGCAAGAAGTACAAGAAGTGCCACGGCGCCTGAGCCTGCATGCCTGACGGTCGGCCCTGAGTCGCGGCTGAATCGTCACGCTGCACCTGCACAAATTCGGCGAAATCGCCCCGTCCCGCCCACCGATTGGGCGGCGGCGGTGTTTTTGTTGTGCGCGCAGGGTCGAATCGCGCAATGACGATTGAATTATGGGTCGGAACCGATCATCCTTCGCTGGCCCTGTTCCGGGTCTCCCTTCTTTGGTTCTTGCCGGGATGGGGTTTAACACGACAGATGAGACGATAACTGATGTTCGACCGTCCGCAGCGCTCTTCCTTCCGCGCTCCTGAGATCACCCAGCGCGACATCCGCGCCACCGTCAAGTGGTTCAACGCCACCAAGGGCTTCGGCTTCGTCACCCCCGACGATGGGTCGCCCGACGCTTTCCTGCACTCCACGGTTCTGCAGTTCTGCGGACACGACAGCCTGCCCGAAGGCGCCACCATCACCTGCGACCTGTCGCGCGGCCCGAAGGGCCCGCAGGTCGCCACCATCCACGCGGTCGACACCTCGACCGCCGCTCCGAGCCGTCCGTCGCGCGCCCCGCGCGAGCGTGACAGCTGGGGCAACGACGGCGGCTACGGCGGCGGCAACAGCTACGGCGGCAGCCGCGGCGGCTACGGCGCCGACAGCTACGGCGATTCGGAAGGCGGCGAAACCGTCGACGGCACGGTGAAGTGGTTCAACGTGTCGAAGGGCTTCGGCTTCATCGCCCCGTCCACCGGCGGCAAGGACATCTTCGTGCACATCCGTGCGCTGGAGCGGTCGGGCATCAGCGGTCTGGACGACGGTGCGCAGGTCCGCGTCACCATCCGCCAGGGCGCCAAGGGTCCCGAGGCTCAGCGCATCGAGATGGCCTGATCTCTCATCGGTCGTTGTGATGTGAAAAAACCCCCGCTCCAACCGGAGCGGGGGTTTTTTCTTGGTCTTTTTTCCTTGGGCACGGCCGATGGGCGCGGACGCGCCTACCGCCTCACCCGCTCCGGCGGGAAGCGCAGCCGCACCGTGGTGCCGCGTCCTGGTGCGCTGTCGACGGCGATGCCGCCGCCATGCAACTCCACCAGCGCGGCGGTCAGCGGCAGGCCGAGGCCGGAGCCGTGCTGCGTTGCCGTCATCCGGTCGCGGGTCGGGTCATGGATCTGGGCGAAGGCGGTCAGCGCCTGCGGGATGCGCTCCGGCGGCATGCCGCGTCCATCGTCGGCGACCGCCAGGATCAGGCTGCCGGCCGCGTCACGCTCCGCCGACACCGTCACATGGCCACCGGGATCGGTGAATTTCAGGGCGTTGCCGACGAGGTTGGTCAGCATCTGCCGAACCAGCGACGGATCGGCCCACAGCACCGGCAGGTCGGCCGGCAGCCGGGCCGACAGCGCCACACCCGACCGCTCGGCCCGCGCCGCCATCATCGACAGGGTGGCGTCGACGATCAGGGAGGGCGGGCAATCCTCCTCGTGCAGCTCCAGCCGCCCGGCCTCGATGCGGGCGAGGTCGAGCAGGTTGTTGATCAACTCCAGCATATAGTCGCCGGCCGCGACGATCTGCGCCGCCGCCTCGCCATAGCGCGGGCTGCCCGGCGGTCCCAGCAGCTGGTCGCGCAGGATCTCGGCAAAGCCCATCACCGCGGTCAGCGGCGTGCGCAGCTCGTGGCTCAGGTGATGGACATAGTCGGACTTGCGGCGGTTGGCGGCGGCCAGCTCCAGCGCCCGTGCCTTCAGGTCGGTGATGTCGGTGCGCAGGCCGACGGTCCCGCCGTCGCGGGTCCGCCGCTCTTCGATCCGCAGCCAGCGGCCATCGGCCAGCTGCACCTCCATCGGCGGGCCGCCATGGCGGTGCAGGTCCAGCCGCCGGGCCATCCACTCCTCCGCCCGTTCCGGCGGGATCCGATAGAGGCCGCGCCGCATCCCGTCGTGCAGCAGACTCTCGAACGGCGTGCCGGGCTGCGCCAGATCGGGGTCGGAGATCTTCAGGTCGCGGTAGCGCCGGTTGAACAGCACCAGCCGGTCGTCGGCGTCATACAGGACGAACCCCTCGCCGATGCTGTCGATGGCGTCCAGCAGCAGCCGGTGGGCCCGCTCCGCCCGCTGTTCCGCCCGTGCCCGGCCGGTGATGTTGCGCAGGATGCAGAGGATGCGGTCGCCGTCGTCCGAAAGGGCAACCAGCCGGGCCTCGAACACCGCGCCCCCCTCTCCGCCGTTTTCCCCGCCGTTTTCCCCATTGACCGGGAGGCGGATGACGACGCTGGCGGTCGGGTTGGCGGTTGCGGCGCCGGCCGCCACCCGTTCCAGCGCCTCCACCAGCGGTGCGGCGGTGGCTTCGGGCAGCACCTCCTGGATGCGGCCGTTCAGGAAGCGCTGTGCCGGGATGCCGAGATCGGCGGGACTGCCGGCGGCGAAGTCCAGGATGCTGCCGTCGCGCCGCAGCTCGAAGCGCAAATCGGGATAGGCGTAGGACAGGGCGACCAGCTGTTCGTTCAGCCGCGCCACCTCCTGCCGGGCGGCAAGATCGGCCGGCGCCTCCACCAGCACGAAATCGCACCCCGGAACAGGGCCGATGCGCACGGTCAGAGACAGCGCTTCACTGTCGGCGCGGCGGATGATCACGGCGCGTTCGGCGGCCGCCGTCGGCGCCGGTCCCGCGGGGGTCATGCGCAGAGTGCCGCCCGCCGCATCGGGGTCGAGCAGTTTGCGGGCCGTCCGGTTCATCCAGACCACGCCGCCATCCTCGGCCCGGACCAGCCACAGCGGCGTGGCAAGGCCGGTCAGCAGAGTCAGGTCCGGCAAGGCGGGCATCGTGGCGGACAGGGACGGCATCGACTCCCCGGCGGCGGGTGTTCCGGACAGGGATCTGTCGCGTCATGGAAGGATAGCACAAGGGCATGAAAACAGCCATCCGTTGAGGCGTGGCGGCTCACCCGTCCGTCGGCGTGTCCCAGTAATGGCAGGCGACATGGTGGCCGGGCGCCACCTCCTCCAGCGCCGGGACCGCTTGGGCGCAGAACTCCCGCGCCAGCGGGCAGCGGCGGCGCAGCGGGCAGCCGGCCGGCTGGCCGAAGGCGGACGGCGCATCGCCCTCCAGCGCCGGGCGCTCGCCACGGGAGGCCGCCAGCATCGCGCGGCTGTAGGGGTGCAGCGGCGCGGTGCGCAGGGTCTCGGCGTCGGCGCTCTCCACCACCCGGCCGGCCAGCATCACGATGCCGCGATGGGCGTCGCGCAGCCCCTCGTCATAGCGGTCGGTCGCCAGCACCAGCGACAGGCGGCGGCGGTCGCGCACCGCCATCAGCGTGTCGAGGAAGGTCTCGCGCTCCTCCGCCGACAGGTTGGCCGCCGGTTCGTCGGCGATCAGCACGCGCGGCTCCGGCAGGATGGCGCGGGCGAGGCCGGCATGGGCCGCCTCCGCCACCGTCAGGGCAGAGGGCCAACGCAGCGCCGCCTCGGGACGCAGGCCGGCCTCCTCCAGCGCCTCGTCGATGCGGTGGTCGCGGCGGTCGGCGGCGATGTCGGGGCGCAGGCTTTCCAGCGCGAGATCGAACTGGGCGCCGACCGTCATGGCCGGGTCGAAGGACGCGGCCGGGTCGGGGAACAGCGGCTGCAGGTCGCGGCGGGCACGGCGCAGCCCACTGTTGTCGAGGTCCTCCCCCACGGCCGGCGGCGCCGAGGCGGCCATCAGGTCGCGGCCCATCCACACCACCGCCCCCGCCGTCGGCGGCGGCAGGCAGAGCAGCGAGCGGGCGAGCGTCGCCTTGGCGCTGCCGGTCTCGCCCAGCAGGGCCAGAGTTTCCCCCGTCCGCAGATCCAGGTCGATGTCATGCAGGACGGCCAGCGTCCGCGCCTCCCCCTTCGGACCGGGGGAGAGCGGATAGGACATGCCGACGCCGCGGGCATGCAGGCGGGCGGTGCCCGGCGGCTCCAGCGGCGTCAACGGGGCGGTGCGCGGCGGCCTGGGCGGCAGCAGACGGCCGCGGCGGAGCGACAGGACATGGTCGGCGGGACCGGCCACCCCGTCCTCCGGCCGTCCGGCGAGGATCAGCGCCACCCCGTCGGCCCGCGCCCAGTCGGCCAGCCGGTGGAGAAGCCGCAGCCGCACCGTCGGATCCAGCCCGGCGGCTGGCGCGTCGGCCAGCAGCACCGCCGGCCCCACCGCCACCGCCATGGCGAACAGGCAGGCCCAGCGCAGGGAGTCCGGCAGCTGTTCGGGCGGCAGGTCGAAGCGGCGGGCGGCGGCGGGCACGCCCATGCGGTCCAGCCCGTCGGCGGTCCGGCGCAGCGCCGAGCGCAGATCCAGCCCCAAATGATGGCCGACGACCTCCGCCACCTGCAGGGCCAGCGGCCGGCGCGGCGCCAGCCGTCCGCCCTGGGCGATCAGCAGATGCCCGTCGACGCGGATGCCGCCGGCCACGTCGACACCGGCCGGGGCCCCGGACGATGCCTGACCGGCGAGCGCCGCCAGCAGGGCGGTCTTGCCGCTGCCGGCCCCGCCGGTGACGGCCAGCACCTCCCCCCGCTCCACCCGAAGGCTCGCGCGGTCGAGCAGGACGCGGTCGCCCAGCATCAGGGTCAGCGCCTCGGTCTCCAACGGCGCGGGCTTTGCGGAGATGTGGTTCATGACTTGCGGTTGTTCATGGCTAGCATGCCGTCGGCGATGGCGCAGGCGGCCCAGAGGGCGAGCGCGAGCAGCAGGGCCGGCGGGGCGAAGGCCACCGGGTCGCCCAGCCGCGCCGCCAGCCCGACCGAAGCGCCCCAACTGCCCAGCGCCGGCGGCAGCCCGAGGCCGAGCAGGCTGGCGAAACTCTCCGCCGCCAGCACGCGGGGCAGGGCCAGCGTTCCGGCGGCCAGCAGCGGGCGCGTCAGGTTGGGGATCAGGTGCCGGCGCAGCACCTCGCCCTCCGGCAGGCCGGCGGCGCGGGCGGCGGTCAGGAACTCCGCCCTCGCCCATGCCGACAGCTCGGCATGGGCGAGGGCGGCAACCGCCGGGGCGGCGGTCAGCGCGGTGACCAGGGCCAGCAGCCAGACCTTACCCATCAGCCCGCCGGCCAACGGAATCAGCAGGGCGAGCGGCCAGCCGGCCATGCGGTGGGCGGCGGCGATGACCCGCCGCTCCACCCGGTTGCCGACCAGATTGCCGAGCAGCCCGGCCAGCAACGCCCAGCCGATACCCAGCGCCCCACCCAGCACCGCGGCCAGCAGCGCGAAGGACAGGCTGCCCCGCCCGTCGAGCAGCGCCGCGGCGACCGGGTCGGCGTCCAGCCGGTGGACCGCGCTGCCGTCCGCCATCAGCGGCGCTGCGGCGCAGGCGAGCGCCAGGGCGGCGAGCACGGCTGCCCCGGACAGTTGGCGGGCGAAGCCGGCGCGCGGCGGCTCCGGCGGTACCGGGTGGGAAAGCGGCGATTGGTCGAACTCGGCCATCAGGGTCCTTCGCGGCGGTCACGCCCCCTCATAGGGCGTGGAGCTGTGGTTGGCCGGGTCGATCCAGTCGCGCACCCCAAGGCCCAGCGCGTTCAGCAATGCGGTCAGCCCGCCCAGCGCCAGCAGCGCCGGCACCGCCCCGGCGGCCGAGCCGGCACGCGCGGCATCGATCATCAGCACCCCGGCTCCCGGCAGGTCCAGCAGGCTTTCCAGCGCCACCGCCCCGACCATCGCCGCCAGCACCGCGGCGCGCAACCCCCCCATCACCGGGGCGACCGCCTGCGGCAGGGCGTGGTGGCGCAGCACGGTGCGTTCGTCCAGCCCCAACCCGCGCGCCATGCGCACCGCCGCGCCCTCCGGCCCGGAGCCCAGGGCGCGGCCCATCGCCGGACGCGCCAGCCGGGCGGCTTGGCAGGCGGCGGGAATCGACAGGGCGGTCCAGGCCAGCGGCGCCGCCGACGCCCCCGCCCGCACCGCGAGCGCCGCGACGGCGGCCAGCAGGAATCCCGGCAACAGCGGCCCGGCCCCGGCCAGCAGCCGCCCGACCAGCCCGCCGGCCGACCGCGGCGCCACCGCCGCCCAGGATCCGGCCAGCGTGCCCAGCGCGGTGCCGACCGCCAGCGACGGAAGGGTGAGCAGAAGCGTGACCACCAGCCCGCGCAGCAGCGCCATGGCGGCATCCGGCTGCGGCGCCACCAGCGCCGACAGCCCCACCCCGGCCGCCATCGGCAGGACGGCGGTCGGCACGGCATCGATCAGGCGGCGGATAACGGGACGCGGCATCTGGGCAGGGGGACCGGGCTGGGATTTACTCATATGGTGCGACATGCGACCGTAAGCGCCCCACCCCTGCCGAGCAATAGAATTAGCGCTGGCCGGCGCCTCCATCCCGGGGGTTTGCCGCGATACCCGATCAGAGCAACGACGCCGGGTTCATGTGTGTACGTCCATGGGGCCCGGAGAATTTTGCCTGGGAAGACTGGTTGGCGGAGTACCGGCTCTTTCACCGCGACGAGTTTCAATGAGGCCCGAGCATTTCTGCCCGGGAAGACCCGACCGAGACCGAAGAGACTGATCCGAACGTCCAGGGGCTTCAATGAGGCCCGAGCATTTCTGCCCGGGAAGACCCCTCGATGCGGATGATGGCGATGCCGTCGTAGGACTCGCTTCAATGAGGCCCGAGCATTTCTGCCCGGGAAGACCGTCGCCAGCATCTGCGTCAGCGTCTGGACCTGCGCTTGCTTCAATGAGGCCCGAGCATTTCTGCCCGGGAAGACCATTCCTTTACTGCGGCCTCCACCGCCCATTGCGGGGCTTCAATGAGGCCCGAGCATTTCTGCCCGGGAAGACGCGGACATGTCGCCGTAGAGTGTGTAGTTGGAGCTGCTTCAATGAGGCCCGAGCATTTCTGCCCGGGAAGACTAACGCTGCGCTGGGCGTCATGGTGGCGGTTTACAGCGGCTTCAATGAGGCCCGAGCATTTCTGCCCGGGAAGACGCGGTGGCGCCGGGTAAGTCCTCCGCATAGTGGGTCGGGCTTCAATGAGGCCCGAGCATTTCTGCCCGGGAAGACGACGTCGACGGGGCGGGCGCGTCGGCCAACCCATTGGCTTCAATGAGGCCCGAGCATTTCTGCCCGGGAAGACCGGCCAGTAAGCTGGCGAAGGAGCGCTCGGATCTGAGCTTCAATGAGGCCCGAGCATTTCTGCCCGGGAAGACTCCCTACCCCGTAGCCCACTGAAAGGCAATGTGGATTCGCCACGTTTGCGAGGGGTCCGTGTTCCTGACCGGTCGGTCAGGATTTGCCGGTTCCGTTTCGTTCTTCACCTTGTCAAAGAACCTCGCGAAATCAATATGATCGCCTGATGCGAGCGGTAGACGGGGATTCGCGTGCGTCCCAGCGCTCGCAAGGAGACGTGGGCAGCGGAACAAAGGTAGCACAGGTTGAGGGGGCTCACCAGCATCGTCCTCAGACTGGCCCCCACCACGCCCGCCTCCAACCCATACCCGTGTTCCATAACCCGACCACCACGCTTGACTTTCAGCACCGATTTTGTACTATATCACCGCCTGCTCCGCCGGAGAGGCCAGGGCCTGCCATTTGGGGGCCTTGCACCCGTCATATCGCTTTGCACGAGGATGTGACATGAGCACCGCCATTGCCCTCCGTTCGCCCGATTCCGGCGAATCGCTGTCCCGCTACATCAACGACACGCATCGTTACCCGGTCCTGCCGGCCGAGGACGAATACATGCTGGCCAAGGCCTGGACCGAGCATGGCGATGTCGATGCGGCGCACAAGCTGGTCACCAGCCACCTTCGTCTCGTCGTCAAGATCGCCGGCGGTTACCGCGGCTACGGTCTGCCGCTGTCCGACCTGATCGCCGAGGGCAATCTCGGCCTGATGACCGCCGTCAAGAAATTCGAACCCGAGCGCGGCTTCCGCCTGTCCACCTACGCGATGTGGTGGATCAAGGCCTCGATCCAGGATTACATCCTGCGGTCCTGGAGCCTCGTGAAGATCGGCACCACCGCCGCGCAGAAGAAGCTGTTCTTCAGCCTGGGCCGCCTGAAGCGGAAGCTGGGCGAATACGGCAGCGGCGACCTGCAGCCCGACAGCGTCACCAGCATCGCCACCGACCTGTCGGTGCCGGAGGAGGACGTGGTCGCCATGAACCGCCGCCTGTCGGCGCCGGTGGCCTCGCTGAACGCGCCGATGAGCGCCGACGGCGATTCCGGCGAATGGCAGGACCTGCTGGCCGACGAGCGTCCGTCGGTGGAGGAGTCGCTGGTCGAGCGTGGCGAGGCCCGGCAGCGCAGCGCCCTGCTGCACGAGGCGATGGGCGTGTTGAATGACCGCGAGCGCGACATCCTGACCAGCCGTCGCCTGTCCGACAGCCCGCTGACCCTGGAAGACCTGTCGGTCCGTTACGGCGTCAGCCGCGAGCGCATCCGCCAGATCGAGGAAAAGGCCTTCGAGAAGGTCGCCCGCCAGACCCGCGTCCTGGCCGCCGCCGTCGCGGCCTGACCGGGAACAAGGCGGGACGCCGGGTTCGGAATCCCCGCCAGCTTCGGCGGGAAGCGCCGTGTAACCCCTCCATCAGCGCCGGCGGTGTCCGCCGGCCCTCGTGGAGGCGGCTCCCATGTCGAAAAGCATTTCCCGAACCTCGACGATCGAGGTCATCAAGGACGCGCTGACCCTGTATGAATGCAACAGGATCAGCCGCTGGCAGGTCATCAACCGCCTGATCCATCTCGGTCTCTCGCCCGACGACGCCAACACCATCGCCGACCAAGGCAGCATCCCGCCCCGGATCCTGAGCGGCCTTGGCGTTCTGCGCCGATGAGCACGGCGGACACCGCCTTCGCGACGGCATTCCCGGTGGCCCTGCACCAGCAGCGCCCCGGCGATGGGGCGCCGGCGGCGGCGCGGATGCGCGAAGAGCTGTTGCGCAGGGTGCGCCTCCCTCGCCATGATCGCGGTCCGGCTTGAACAGACTTAATTTCCCCAAGGAGTCCGCGATGCCCAGCTATCCCGCCGCCTATCAGGCCAGCAAAGGCTCGGCGCTTGACGTCGACCGCGCTTTTTACGGGCGCATCGGGTCGGAGACCGGCGGACGGGAGCTGGTGGACAGCTTCGTGGTGCCGATCCGCTCCGGCCGTGCCTGGACCGTGCCGGCCGGCCATGTCTTCCGCATCGTCACCATCGAGGGGCCGCAGGTCGCCGACCTCAACATCTGGAACCGCCACAACCCGCGCGAACGCTTCTGGGCCTCGCGCACCCGGCAGCTCCAGCAGGCGCATGTCAGCACGTTCGACCGGCTGTGGTCGACCCTGCCCTTTCTGCGGCCGCTGGCGACGATCACCCACGACACGCTTGCCGATTACGGCATCGACGAATATGGCGGCCGGGTCCATGACCTGCTGGGCACCCGCTGCGATCCCTATGTCAACCGCATGCTGACGGGCGAGGATTTCCATCACCACTGCCATTCCAATCTGACCCGCGCCGTCGCCCCCTATGGCCTGACCGAGTTCGACGTGCATGACGTGCTGAACGTCTTCCAGGTCACCGGGCTGAACGCCGAGGACAGGTATTTCATGAAGGCCTGCCCGGCCAAGAAGGGCGATTTCCTGGAGTTCTTCGCCGAGATCGACCTGCTCTGCGCCCTGTCGACCTGCCCCGGCGGCGATCTCAGCGTGCCGCTGTGGGGTCCGGACGCCCGCGACCCGCTGGAGGTCTGCCGTCCGTTGGGCGTCGAGGTCTACCGGCTGGACCCGGCGCTGCTGGCGGGCTGGTCGTCGCCGGAGGTCGCGGCCTATCGCGGCAACCACGGCATGACGCTGCAGACGCCACCGTGGGAGAAGGATTTGGCATAGTGGCGTGACGCTCTACTCCACCTCGGTCAGCAGCCACTCCTTGAAGCGGCGCACCCGCCGGGCCCGCTCGGCCCCCGGCGCGTGGGCGATCAGGTAGCAGCCGCGCGGGCGCAGGGTCTCGGGCATCGGCTGGACCAGCCGGCCCGAGGCCACATCCTCCCGCACCAGGAAGACCGGCAGCAGAGCCACCCCCATGCCGGCCGACGCCGCCTCGATGATCATGAAGAAATGCTCGAAGGCCAGCGACAGCGCCGATTCCGGCAGCGGCAGGCCGAAGGCGCCGAGATAGACGCGCCAGGAATCGGGCCGGGTGGTGTGCTGCAGCAGCCGGTGCTGCGCCAGATCGGCGGGATGGTGCAACGGCGGCCCCTGCTCCAGCAGCGCCGGTGCGCAGAAGACGCCCATCGTCTCCGGCATCAGCGTCGCCGTTTCCGCCCCCGGCCATTCCTCCACGCCGTAGCGGATGGCGACGTCGATGCGCTCCTTGGCGAAATCGACGCGATGCTCGCCGATGCTGACCTCGACCTGGATGTCGGGGTTTTCCGCCTGGAAGCGCTTCAGCCGCGGGATCAGCCAGCGTTGCGTCAGGGTCGGCAGCGCGCTGACCCGCAGCACCCCGCCCTCCTGCGCGCGGGCAGCCCGCGCCGCCGCGGCGATGCGGTCGAGCGCCGCCGACGCCTCGCCATAGAAAGCGGCGCCGGTCGGCGTCAGCTCGATTCCCCGGCCGACGCGGCGGATCAGCTCGACGCCCAGATCCGCCTGCAGGGTCTGCATCATGCGGCTGACCGCCCCCTGGGTCACCGCCAGCTCGTCGGCCGCCCGGGTGAAGCTGAGATGGCGGGCCACCGCGACGAAGCTGCGGACGGCGTTGAGCGACGGGAGGGAGCGTTCGGGCATGGGCGAACCGAATCATGAGTTGAACTCATAAATCTTCGCCCGAGAACTCGTTTGTCAAGTCTGCGGCGATAGGCTCTGCTGGGTACACCAACAGCCATCCCTGAAGGCCACCCTCCGATGACGACGCTGACGCCCTTCCACATCGCCTTCCCGGTCGACGATCTCGCCGCCGCCCGCCATTTCTACGGCACCGTCCTGGGCTGCCCGGAGGGGCGCAGCAGCGACGAATGGATCGATTTCGACCTGTTCGGCCATCAGATCGTCGCCCACCTGAAGCCGCGCAACCCGAACGCCGCCCCGGCCCACCACAACCCGGTGGACGGCCACGACGTGCCGGTCCCGCATTTCGGCGTCGTGCTGCAGCCCGCCGATTGGGACGCCCTGGCCGAAAAGCTGAAGGCCGCCGGCGTGAAGTTCGTGATCGAGCCCTACACCCGCTTCAAGGGCCAGGTGGGCGAGCAGTCCACCATGTTCTTCCTCGACCCCGCCGGCAACGCGCTGGAGTTCAAGGCGTTTGCGGACATGTCGCAGCTGTTCGCGAAGTGAGGATGGGGGCAGTTCCTTGCGAGGTTAGACCCCCACCTAACCTCCCCCGCTCTCAGCGGACCTTCGGTCCGCCTGTCGCGTCAGCACAAAGCGGAGCTTTGTGCGAGAGCTGG
>NZ_LGQU01000094.1:0-25421 GCF_003115935.1 Azospirillum sp. TSH20 | reverse complement strand
CGGGCCGATCAGCGCGTGGATGGTGCCGCGGCGAACCTGAAGGTTCACCTCCTTCACCGCCACGAACCCCTTGAACTCCTTCGTCAGGGTGCGCGCTTCCAGGATGATGTCGTCGGTCATCGGCGATGCGATCCTCTTGCCAGTCGTCGGCCGCGCAGCCAGCCGGCGATTCCAGGCGGAACCGACGACCGGAGCATCCCCATTGGTCCCGCCCGTCAGCCCTTGACGAGGGGGCACTTGCTTTCGGACAGTGGCAGGAAGGCGTCGTTGCCGGGGATGGTGCTGAGAATCTTGTAATAGTCCCAGCGTCCCTTGGACTCTTGCGGGCTATTGACCTCGACGAGGTGCATGTCGTGGACCATGCGGCCGTCGGCGCGGACCTTGCCGTTGCGGGCGAACATGTCCTCAATGGGCATGGTCTTCAGCTGGTTGACCACGGTCAGGCCCTTGTCGGTGCCGCTGGCGTCGATGGCCTTCAGGTAGTTCAGCACCGCTGAATAGACGCCGGCCTGCACCATGGTCGGCATCCTGCCCTCGAAGCGCTGGCCGAAGCGCTTGGCGAACTCCCGCGTCCGCTCGTCGGTGTCCCAGTACCAGCCGGTGGTGATGATCATTCCCTTGGTGACGTCGAGGCCGAGACTGTCAATGTCGGTCAAAAAGACCAACATGCCGACCATCTTCTGGCCACCCTGGGTCAGGCCGAACTCGTTGGCCTGCTTCACCGCATTGACGAAGTCGCCGCCGGCATTGGCGAGCGCCACCACCTGCGCGCCCGACGCCTGCGCCTGGAGCAGGAAGGAGGAGAAGTCCGGCGTCGCCACCGGGGCCCGGACCGTGCCCAGGACCTCGCCGCCGGCCTTCTTCACCGCGTTAGACGTGTTGGTTTCAAGGCTGCGGCCGAAGGTGTAGTCGGCGGTGATGAAGAACCATGACTTGTTGCCCTGCTGGGTCAGGGCGCGGCCGGCACCGTTGGCGAGCGCGTAGGTGTCGTAGGTCCAGTGGACGCTGGTGGGGGAGCATTTCTCGTTGGTTAGCTCGGTGGTGCCTGCGGTGGAGTTCAGGTGAACCCGTCCGGTCTCGCGCGTCACCTCCTGCACCGCGAGCGCCGCAGCGGAGTTGCCGACATCGACGATCACGTCGACCTGCTCGCGGTCGATCCACTGGCGGGAGACGCTGGCGGCGATGTCGGCCTTGTTCTGGTGGTCGGCGAAGACGACCTGGACAGGCGCGCCCTTGACCTTGCCGCCGAAATCCTCCACCGCCATCTGCGCGGCGACCACCGAGCCGCGCCCGGCGAGGTCGGCGTAGATGCCGGTCATGTCGTCGAGCACGGCGATCTTCACCACATTGTCGGAGATCTGCGCATGCGCCGTGCCGGCAAAGGCGACAGGCAGTGCGCCGGTGAAAGCGAAGGCGGCCATACTCGCGAGCAGAGCGGTATTGAGCGTCGTCATGCGTTCGTCCTCCCTATTCTGATTGATTTGAAGAGTGGTCTCAGGTTTTGGCCGTCGCCGCGGCGTCGCGCAGCAGGCGGCCGAGCAGGAACTGGTCGCTGTCGCCATGGGCCAGCCGCGTCTGGTCGGCCTGGGCGTCAATGGCGCGCTTGGTCATGCGCAGGGCCAGCGGCGGGACCGCCGCCGCCTCGCCCGCCAGCCGCAGGCTTTCGTCGACCGCGGCGCCATCCGCCGCGACGAGGTCGGCCAGACCCCAATCAAGCGCCAGCGCCGGATCGACCCGCAGGTCGGTGAACAGCAGCCGCTTGGCCCGGGCCGGACCGACCAGCGAGACCAGACGCGGCAGTCCGCCCCAGGCGAGGTTGAAGCCGAGCCGCGCCTCCGGCAGCCGCAGATGCGCGTCCCGCCCGAAGACCCGCAGATCCAGCGCCAGCGCCAGCACGCCGCCGCCGCCGACCGCCGGTCCCTCCACGGCGGCGATGGTGAGCTGGGGAAGCGCCGCCCAGGCGTCGCACAGGGCACGTCCGCGCTCGACCGCGGCGTGCTGCTCCAGGACATCCGCGCCGGTAGGCCAGAGCAGTGGATCTGACAGGTCAATGCCGCCGGAAAACACCGTGCCGGTACCCGTCAGCACCACCGCCCGAACGCTGGTGTCGGCGCGCAGGCGGTGGGCGACATCGGTCAGCCTCTCCATCGCTGCCGCGTTCAGGGCGTTGGCCCGCCCGCCCCGGTCGTAGCGGACAAGCGCCACCCCGTCCGCATGCTCGATCGAAACAAGGCTCATTCCGCTTTTTCCTCCCCACCAGGCTCCGCCAGCGCGGCGTGCCGTTCTTGCTGGCGTCAACTCCCTAACATTCTACTGAGTATGTTGCAATCTTTTGATTGGTGGTGCAAACATATGAACGACAGTCGCCAACACGGGCGCGAGGCCCGTGGTCCGGACAGGGATTGGAAAGAACAGGGAGGGTTTTCGGCGATGCACGGCGATGATTGGGCGCGGATCCCCACGGCGGACGAGTGCGTGCTGCGCAATCTTCTGGAAGGGCAGGCCGCGCGGCAGCCCGACGCGGTGTTCGTCGCCTTCTGGCGGGGCGAAAGCTGGAGCTACCGCGAGACGCTGGAGCGTGTCCGCCGCCGCGCCGGGGCCTTGCGGGCGCAGGGTGTCCGCCAGGGTGACCATGTGCTGTGCTGGATGGCAAACGGGCCGGATCTGCTGACCGCGTGGTTCGCCATCAATTATCTCGGCGCGGTCTATGTGCCGCTCAACACCGCAAGCCGCGGGCGTCCGCTGGAGCATATGCTGGACAATGTCGGCGCCACGATCCTCATTGCCCATGCTGCCCTGATCGGCCGTCTGGCGGAGATCGAGCGCGGGCCTCTGGTCAAGATCCTGACCGTCGGCACGGTGGATGCGGACCCGCCCGCGCTGCCCGGCGTCTCCGTCGCGCCGCTGGTCGATGCACCGGCCGATGCCGATCTCAGCCTGCCACTCGACCGGCCGATCCAGCCCTGGGACCCCCATGCGATCATGTATTCGTCGGGCACCACCGGGGCGGCCAAGGGGGTCGTGACCTCCTACGTGCAGATCTACACGATGGGGCCGGATGCCTTCGACAGCATCACAGCAGACGACCGCTGCATGATTTGCGGGCCGATTTTCCATTGCGGCAGCACGCTTTACGTCTACTGCATGCTGGGCAAGGGCGGGTCCATAGCGATGGTTCCGGAGTTCCGGACGCCGGACTTCTGGGACTCGATCCGCGACACCGGCAGCACGGTGGTCCTGCTTCTGGGCATCATGGCGAATTTCCTGATGAAGGCGCCGCCGGACGCGCGGGACCGCGACCATACCCTCAAGAAGGTCTTCATCGTCCCCTTCGGCGAGGACTCGCCCCGATTCGGCGAGCGCTTCGGCGTCGAACTCCACACGGTCTACAACATGACCGAGATCGCCAGCCCCCTGACGGCCGGCCCGCGGACCGCCGGACCGGACGGGATGGTGCCGGGCCTGTGCGGCCGTGCGCGCCCCAGCTTCGAGCTGCGCGTGGTCGACGGCAACGACGCCGAGCTGCCGCCGGGCACCATCGGCGAGCTGATCATCCGCACACACCGGCCCTGGGCGCTCGGCTCCGGCTATTACCGCAACCCGGAGGCGACGCTGGCGTCCATGCGCAATGGCTGGTTCCACACAGGTGACGCCTTCCGCATGGAGGCGGACGGGCGCTTCTTCTTCGTCGACCGTCTGAAGGACGTCATCCGCCGCCGCGGCGAGAACATCTCCTCCTTCGAGCTGGAGGCGGAGATCTGCGCCCATCCGGCGGTGCGCGAGGCGGTGACCGTCGCCGTGCCCAGCGACGTCGGCGAGGATGAGGTGCTGGCAGTCGTCGCCCCGATCCCCGGCGCCGCGATCGACCCGGCCGAACTGATCGGCTTCCTGGCCGCGAGGGTGGCGCACTACATGGTCCCGCGCTATGTCCGCGTGGTGGAGGAGCTGCCCAAGACGGCAAGCGGCAAGCTCCAGAAGCACATGTTGCGCGCCGACGGCCTGACCGAGGATTGCTGGGACCGCGAGGCCGCGGGCATCCGCCTCAAGCGTGAAAGGCTCGTCTGAGAGGCGACCCGATGCAGTGAGCGTTCAACGGTGGCCGAGCCCCTCTCCCGCGACGGAAGAGGGGTTTTCCTTCATCCTGGCGCGTTCAGCCCCTGCATGATCGAATCCACGATCTTATCGGCGAGGATCTCGCGGTCGTCACGGGTCTCGGCGGGGCGGGGGCGGTACCAGATCGACAGCCAGTTGATGGCGCCCAGCGCCACCTTGACCGCCACCGACACGTCGCTGGTGCGGATCGAGCCGTCCTCGACCCCCTCGTAGGTGATCCGCTTGAACAGGCTCTCGAAGTCGTTGCGCACGGTCATCAGCTCGGCCAGCGTGCGGCGCTGCTCGGGCGTCGTAGCGCCGAAACGGTGCATCTCGACACCCTGCACCACCACCGCCTCCAGGGCGAGATTCTCCATCATCGACAGGGCGTGCTGGCGGAACATGGCGCTGAGGCGCTTCGCCGCTGGCTCCGGCCCCTTCATCACCGGGGTGACGGCCTCGAAGTTGCGCCGCATTCCCTCGCGATGGACGTCGAAGAACAGCTCCGTCTTCGAGCGGTAGTAATGGTAGATGCGACCCTTCGTAGCACCCAGACGCCGCGCCACGTCATCGATGCTCGTCGCGTGATAGCCCTGCTCCATGAAGCATTCGGCGGCGGCGGTCAGGATATCGATGTTCCCGGTCTTGTCGATGCGGGGTGACAGCTGGCTCTTTTCACTGCTCATCGTCCAGTTCCAACTCGATAATTTCGTCGGCGATCAATCCGTTCCGCCCGCATCATCCCTTCGCGGCACCCCGGCGGGGGCCGGTCAGGTGAAGCTAGGACCAATCCATCCCACAGGCAACATTTCTGCCTGGACAGAGCGGGCTCACTCACATACTACTTGGTAGGTTTTCTCTGCGTGATGCAAGCAAACTTTGCGGCAAGCGCACCCAACCGAAGGCCACACGCATGTGGCCCACCCGAACATGGCCCAAACAAGGACGGGAACACGCCCAATGAACGAACCCATTCCCGCCGAGGATCTGGAGCGGCGTGTCGGCGGCGAGATCGGTGTGTCGCGCTGGTTCGAGATCGATCAGCGGCGCATCGACGCCTTCGCCGACGCCATCGACGACCACCAGTTCATCCATGTCGATCCTGAGCGGGCAAGCCGCGACACGCCCTTCGGCAGCACCATCGCCCACGGCTTCCTGTCGCTGTCGCTGCTGACGGCGATGGGAAAGGGCGTACTGCCGACGATCGCCGGAGAGGCGATGCTCATCAATTACGGCTTCGACCGCGTCCGCTTCCCCGCCCCGGTTCGATCCGGCGCGCGGGTCCGCGCCCGCTTCGTGCTGAGCGAGGTCACCCGCCGGTCTGATCGGGAACTGGCCGCGCGCTATGCGGTGACGGTGGAGATCGAGGGCGGCGGCAGGCCGGCGCTGGCGGCCGACTGGATCATCCTGACCCTTTTGAAAGAACAGGTGAACGCAGCATGAGCATTCAATCGGACGGTATGGGGGCTGACGGCATCCGCTTCGACGGGCGGGTCGCCATCGTCACCGGGGCGGGGAACGGCCTGGGGCGCCGCTATGCGCTGGAACTGGCGGCGCGCGGCGCCAGGGTCGTGGTCAACGACCTGGGTGGCGGGCGCGACGGCCGCGGCGCTTCCGATGCCGCCGAGACCGTCGTCGAGGAGATCCGCAGCCGCGGCGGCGAGGCCATCGCCGACGGCGCGAACGTCACCGACCCGGCGCAGGTTGCCGCCATGGTTGAGCGCGCCCACGGCATTTGGGACCGCATCGACGTGCTGATCAACAACGCCGGCATCCTGCGCGACAAGAGCTTCGCCAAGATGGAGCTGGAGGATTTCCGCTCGGTCGTCGACGTGCATCTGATGGGGGCGGCCAACGTCACCCATGCGGTGTGGCCGATCATGCGGGCGCAGGGCTATGGCCGCGTCCTGATGACGACCTCCACCTCCGGCGTCTACGGCAATTTCGGCCAGTCGAACTACGGCGCCGCGAAGGCCGGTCTGGTCGGGCTGATGAACGTCCTGCATCTGGAGGGCATCCGCAACGGCATCCACGTCAACGCGGTCGCCCCGACGGCGGCGACCCGCATGACCTCCGACATCCTAGACGAGACGGCGCTGGCCCGGCTGAACCCGGATTTCGTAACCCCGGCGGCGCTGTTCCTGGTGTCGGAGCGGGCGCCCAGCCGCACGGTGATCCTCGCCGGCGCCGGCACCTATGCCCGGCTCGCCATCGTCGAATCGGACGGCGTCTTCCTGCCCGAGGGCGAGCGGACGCTGGAGGCCGTGGCCGCCCGCTTCGCCGAGATCGCCTCGCTCGACCGCCAGCACGAGATCGACGCCGGCCTGAGCCATGTCGACCGCATCCTGAAGCGCGCGGCGGACGCCGCCGGCTGAGCCGGCCAGCCGAGACCCCGCTGAAACAAGGTGAAGACCGGTGAGAGAAGCCGTCATCGTATCGACCGCCCGCACGGCCATCGGCAAGGCCTACCGCGGCGCCTTCAACGACACCCAGGCGCAGGCGCTGGGCGGGCACGCCATCGCCCTTGCCGTCACCCGTGCCGGGATCGATCCCGCCGAAATCGACGACGTGGTGATGGGGGCGGCGCTACAGCAGGGCGCCACCCACATGAACATGGCCCGGCAATGCGCGCTGCGCGCCGGACTGCCCACCTCGGTGGCGGCGCAGTCGGTGGACCGGCAATGCGCCTCCGGCCTGATGGCCATCGCCATCGCCGCCAAGCAGATCGTCGCCGACGGCATGACCGTGGCGGTCGGCGGCGGGCTGGAATCGCTGTCGCTGGTGCAGACCGACCGTATGAACGTCGAGCGCTGGCGCGATCCCTGGCTGGTCGAGCACCGCCCCGACGTCTACATGGCGATGATCGAGACGGCGGAGATCGTGGCGGCGCGCTACGGCGTGCCGCGCGAGGCGCAGGACGCCTACGCCGCCCGCTCCCAGGCCCGCACCGCCAAGGCGCAGGATGCCGGGCGCTTCGACGCGGAGATCGTGCCGCTCACCACCACCATGACCCGTTTCGACAAGGCGACCGGCGAGACCACCCGTCATACGGTCACGCTGGACCGTGACGAGAGCAACCGGCCGGACACCACGCTGGCCGGGCTGTCGGCGCTGAAGCCGGTGTTCCGCGACGGCCAGCAGATCCGGGAAGGACGCTTCGTCACCGCCGGCAACGCCTCGCAACTGTCGGACGGGGCGTCGGCCTGCGTGCTGATGGAGTCAGCGGAGGCCGAACGGCGGGGTTTGCAGGCGCTCGGTACCTACCGGGGCATCGCGGTCGCCGGCTGCGACCCGGACGAAATGGGGATCGGCCCGGTCTTCGCGGTGCCAAAGCTGCTGAAGCGGCATGGACTGACCGTCGACGACATCGGGCTGTGGGAGCTGAACGAGGCCTTCGCCGCGCAGGTGATCCACTGCCGCGACCGGCTCGCTATCCCCGACGAGCGACTGAACGTCAATGGCGGGGCCATCGCCATCGGCCATCCTTATGGAATGTCGGGCGCCCGTCTGGTCGGCCACGCCCTGATCGAGGGAAAGCGCCGGGGTGTGCGCCATGTCGTCGTCACCATGTGCGTCGGTGGCGGCATGGGCGCCGCCGGCCTGTTCGAAGTCGCCTGAATCTCCAAAGCACAGCCCGATACAGGGAGGAACCCAAATGGACCGCAAGCACGACACCCGCGCCTCCTACCCCCACTTCCAGATCGTCCCGACCCGGTGGATGGACAACGACGCCTACGGCCACGTCAACAATGTGGTCTATTACAGCTACTTCGACACGGTGGTGAACCAGTACCTGATCGAGAACGGCGCGCTCGACATCGAAAGCAGCCCGGTGATCGGACTGGTAGTAGACACCGGCTGCAGCTATTACGCACCGGTCAGCTTCCCCGACCGGGTCGAGGCCGGGCTTCGCGTGGCGCGGCTGGGCACCAGCAGCGTCCGCTACGAGGTCGGGCTTTTCCGCAACGACGACCCCACCCCGGCGGCCTGCGGGCATTTCGTGCATGTCTATGTCGATCGCGAGACGCGCCGCCCGGCGGCGCTGCCGGAGAAACTCCGCATGGTGCTCGGGCGGCTGGTCACGCCGGCCGAAACCGACTGACCCCCAATCCGGTGAGGACCGAGACATGATGGACTTCGTGTTCGAAACCACGCCGAAGCTGGTGTGCGAGGTCGGGGGGGCGGCCCGTTTGGGCGGGATGACCAAGGAACTGGGCATCCGCCGCGCGCTGATCGTCACCGACCCTGGTCTGGTGGCGGCCGGGTTGCTGGAGCCGGTCGAGGCCGGCTTCAAGGCCGCCGGCACGGCCTGCGCCCTGTTTTCCGACGTGCTGGCCGACCCACCGGAAGAGTCGGTCGCGCTGGCGGTGCGGGCGGCACGCGACGCCGGGGCCGACGGGGTGATCGGCTTCGGCGGCGGCAGCTCGCTCGACACCGCCAAGCTGGTCGCCCTGCTGGCCGGCACGTCGCAGGAGCTGCCGGACATCTACGGCATCGGCCTCGCCAAGGGGCCGCGCCTGCCGCTGATCCAGGTACCGACCACCGCCGGCACGGGATCGGAGGTGACGCCGATCGCCATCGTCACCACGCCGGCCAGCGAGAAGAAGGGGGTGGTTTCCAGTCTTCTCTATCCCGACCTGGCGGTGCTCGACGCCAATCTGACGCTGGGGCTGCCGCCGCGGGTCACCGCGATGACCGGCATCGACGCGATGGTCCACGCCATAGAGGCCTACACCACCCGCCACAAGAAGAACCCGCTGTCCGACAGCCTCGCGCTGCGGGCGCTGGGCCTGCTGGGTGGCAACATCCGCGCCGTCATCGCGGACGGGCGCGACGTCGCCGCCCGCGCGGTGATGCTCCAAGGCTCGCTGCTCGCTGGCATCGCCTTCGCCAACGCGCCCGTCGGGGCGGTCCACGCCCTGGCCTATCCGCTGGGGGGCCATTTCCACGTGCCGCACGGACTGAGCAATGCGCTGATGCTCGGGCCGGTGCTGGAATTCAATCGACCGGCCGCGGAGGGTCTTTATGCCGAACTCGCCCCGGCGGTCCTGCCCGGCCGCTCCTTCGCCACGCCGGCCGGGGCGGCAGCGGCCTTCATCGACGCCATGCGCGATCTCGTCGCCGCCATGCCGATGGAGCAGCGGCTGGAACAGGTTGGCATTCGGCGTGACGATCTGCCGATGCTAGCCGCCGACGCCATGAAGGTGCAAAGGCTATTGGTCAACAATCTGCGCGATGTCCGCTACGAGGATGCCTTGGGCCTCTACGAACAGGCATGGTGAAGATAATCTTGCTCCGGTCCAGTGAACCCGTGTCCACCGAACCAGGGGAACCAGGGCAAGATCAGTCGATGCCAGCCTGATCTGCGCGGACGCCAACAGTCAGCGCTCGGCGGCGGGATCGGAGGAGGTCGACTGGGAGGCGATGGCGGCGACCCGGCGCTCGGTCCGAGAATATCTCGATACGCTGGACGAGGCCGGCTCGGGTGCCGCTAGCGAGGTGAAGCCCAAGTTTGTCTCGCGCTCGGATCCCGCCGCGCAATGGACGGGGGCGCACAAGGGTGTTGTCAGGTTGGCGTGAGCCGCTCGGGCGTGGCAGGCTGGCGAGCATGGGCACGGCGTTCAATCCCTATCGCGGTTTCCGCTTTCCGGCCGAGATCATCAGCGAAGCGGTGTGGCTGTACCACTGCTTCAGCTTGAGCCTGCGGGAGGTCGAGCTGATGCTGGCGGCGCGCGGTATCGAGGTCAGTTACGAGACCATCCGGGAATGGGGTCTCCGGTTCGGGCGCGACTTCGCCAACACCCTCAAGCGCCGCCGCTCCAAGCCGGGCGACAAATGGTTCCTGGATGAGGTCTTCATCCACATCCGCGGCAAACAGCACTATCTCTGGCGCGCCGTTGACCAGAAAAGAGTGGTGCTGGACATCCTGGTCCAGACCCGGCGCAACACGAAGGCGGCCGAGCGCTTCTTCCGCGAATTGCTGAAAGGACTGCGCTATGCGCCGCGGGTCATCATCACGGACAAGCTGAAATCCTACGCGGCAGCGAAGAGGGAGATGAAGCTCGGCAGCGAGCATCGGCAATGCCGATACCTGAACAATCGCTGCGAAGTCTTGCACCAGCCGACCAGACGGCGCGAGCGGCACATGAAGCGGTTCAAATCCTCCCGGCAGGCCCAGCGGTTTCTCTCCATCCACAGCCGGATCTACAATCACTTCCAACTGCGCCGCCACCTGATCTCTGCTTCCGAGTACCGCGCCGCCCGCGCTCGAGCGCTCGCCGGCTGGCGCGAGGTGACCGGCCTCGCCCAGGTTAGCTGACCAAAGACCCAGCAGCGTGGCTGCTCGTCCTTATTGCGCCCTTGGTTGGTCAAGTTGACAACACCTATCTCCATCGCCGGCGGCCTGTTGCAGATTGTCGCCTTCGGTGCCGGCCGTTTCAGCCTCGATGCCCGCCGCTAATGCCGGCAAACCCAACCGACGGTGCGGAGGCGCCACGGCGCCTCCCCCGCTGGCCAGATCTCGATCCGCTTAGGGACCGACCGGCAGCGCGATGGCGTCGGCCGGTCCCCATTCCATCTGATAACGGCTGCCCGGGCGCACATGCTGGTGGTCGGCGTTGTTGGGAATTTTCGCGACCAGCCCGGCGGCCGGACCGTCCGCCAAGTGCACGCGGATGTGGTCGCCCAGATAGATCAGTTCGGCAACATGGGCGAAAAGACCCTCCCCTCCGGCCTCACCAGCCGGCGCCAGCCGGACCCGCTCGGGCCGCAGCGACACGGTGACAGAGGCCCCGGCCTCCAGTCCGGCGGCAACACGGGCCTGCACCACCGAACCGCTCTCCAGCTTGACGGTCCCACTGTCGCCCTGCCGGTCGACCAGCACGCCGGACAGCCGGTTGTTCTCGCCGATGAAGCCGGCGACGAAAACGGTGGCCGGCTCCTCATACAGTTCCGCCGGCGTCGCCAACTGCTCCACCCGGCCGCGGTTGAAGACGGCGATGCGGTCGGACATGGTCAGCGCCTCCGCCTGATCATGCGTGACATAGACCATGGTCACGCCGAGACGCTCATGCAGATGCTTGATCTCGAACTGCATGTGTTCCCGCAGATTCTTGTCCAGCGCGCCCAGCGGCTCGTCCATCAGCACCAGATCCGGTTCGAACACCAGCGCCCGCGCCAGCGCCACCCGCTGCTGCTGCCCGCCCGAAAGCTGGGACGGACGGCGCTGCGCCAGCGCCCCCATCTGCACCATGTCGAGCGCGCGGGCCACCCGCTGCTCCGTCTCCGCCCGCCCCATCCGCCGCACCTTCAGCGGATAGGCCAGATTCTCGGCGATGGTCATGTGGGGGAACAGCGCGTAGTTCTGGAACACCATGCCGATGTTGCGGCGGTGCGGCGGCACATTCTGGATCGGCTTGCCGGCCACGCGAATTTCGCCGCGCGACGGCGCCTCGAACCCCGCCAGCATCATCAGGCTGGTGGTCTTGCCGGAACCGGACGGCCCCAACATCGTCAGGAACTCCCCCTTCGGAATCGACAGGTCCAGCCCCTCGATCACCAGAGTGCGCCCGTCATAGCTTTTCTGGACGCCGGAGAACTCCACAAATCCTTGGCTTTCCATGATCTTACCCTCCAGGATCAGGCGGCGTGGACGGGCGGGCGACGGTCCCGCCAGGGGCGGGTGCGTTCCAGTTGGCCGGCGAGACGGAACAACGTCGCCTCGTCACCTGCTCGGCCGGTGAACTGGGAACCGACCGGCAGCCCCTCGGCATTCCAGGACAGCGGAACGCTCATCGCCGGCAGGCCGGCCATGTTGGCGAAGGTGGTGAAGGCCAGGAACTGCATGAAGCGGTCCATCGCCGCCTCCCCACCATGCAGTCCGGCATCGAAATGGCCGAGCTTCGGCGGCGGAGAACCCAGCGTCGGCGTCAGCCACACATCGTAGCGTTCCAGGAAATGCCCGAGGATGCGGGAGAAGCCGTGGAACCAGCCGAGATCCGTCACGTAATCCGCCGCCAGGATGTGGCTGCCACGCTCGAACAGATATCGGTTGAAAGGCTCGACCTCTTCCGCCAGCGCGGCGGGGGAGCGGTTGGTGGCACGGCCGATGCTCCACAGGCTGCGCGTGGCTGTCATCGACCAGAAACGGCGATAGGTGGATTGATATTGCTCGGCGTCGAAGACCGGGGCGGCGATCTCCACGTCATGACCGAGCTCGGCACAGAGACGCGCGGTGTCGCGCACCGCCGCCACGCAATCCGGATCGACGTCGGTGCCCAGCAGCGACTGGTCGGTGACGGCGATGCGCAGGCGTCGGGGCTCGCGGCCGACCTGCGACAGGAAGCTGTCCGCTGGCGGCGCCGCGCTGTAGGGATCGCCAGCCATCGGCCCCTGGGTGGCGTCGAGCAGGGCCGCGCTGTCGCGCACGGTCATCGTCACCACATGTTCGTTGACGATGCCACCCAGGCTGTCGCCCAGGTCCGGCCCCATGGTGATGCGTCCCCGCGTCGGCTTCAGCCCGAACAACCCGCAGCAGGACGCAGGAATGCGGATGGAGCCAGCGCCGTCGCCGCCATGGGCCGCCGGCACCATGCCGCCCGCGACCGCAGCCGCGGCACCGCCGCTCGACCCGCCGCTGGAGCGTCTCGGGTCCCACGGGTTGCGGGTCGGGCCGAACAGCACCGGCTCCGTCGTGCCGAGCGTGCCGAACTCGCACAGGTTGGTTTTGCCGACCGTCAGCAGGCCGGCGCGACGGTAGCGCGCCATCAACTCGCTGTCATGGTCGACGACAGCGCCGGCCAGCAGGCGGGAAGCGCCGGTGGTTGGCGTGCCACTGACGTGGCAGTAGAGATCCTTGATCAGGAATGGCGCGCCGGCAAAGGGGCCGGACGACGCCTCCCCCGTCTCCAGCGCGGCGCGCGCTTGGTCGTAGAGCGGCAGGATCACCGCGTTCAGCACCGGGTTTACCGCCTCGATGCGCGCGATGGTGGCGTCGAGCAGCTCGGCGGCGCTGAGTTCGCCATCGCGGATCAGGCCGGCTTGGTCGATCAGGTCGAAATATGGCATGGCGCATCCCTCAGGCGGCAAGGCTGTCACGGGACAGCGTGTCGGCAACGTCGTCCAGCGCGGCGCGCAGCCGCTCCACCAGCGCGTCGATCTGAGCGGGTTCGATGACGTAGGGCGGGCAGAGCGCGATGTTGTCGCCCATGTTGCGGATGATCGCGCCGTGGGCGAGGCAGCGCCGCTCGACCTGGGCGCCGACCCGCAGCGCGGGATCGAACTCGCGGCCGGTCACCGGGTCGGCGGTCAGGCCAATGCCGGCCAACAGACCGACGCTGCGGATCTCACCGACCAGCGGGTGCCCGGCCAGCCCCTCGTCCAATGCGGCGCGCAGATGGGCGCCCAGCCGGCGGGCCCGGCCGACCACGTCGATCTCGTGATAGATGCGGATCGCCTCGGTCGCGACCGCCGCCGACACCGGATGGCCGGAATAGGTGAAGCCGTGGCCGAAGACGCCGATCTCCGCGCTCTGGTCGGCGACCGTCTGATAAATGCGGTCGCTCAGCGCCACCGCGGCGATGGGGATGGCGCCCGACGACAGTCCCTTCGCCATCGACATCATGTCCGGCAGGAAGCCGAAGGTCTGGCTGCCGAACCAGTTGCCGGTACGGCCGAACCCGCAGATTACCTCGTCGGCCAGCAGCAGGATGTCATAACGGGCCAGCACCGCCTGGATTTCAGGAAAATAGGTTTCCGGCGGCAGGATCACCCCGCCCGCCCCCATCACCGGTTCGGCGATCATCGCCGCGATGCTGTCGGCGCCTTCCGCCTCGATCAGCGCCTCAAGTTCGGCCGCCAGCCGCGTCGCGTAATCTTCCCTGCTTTCGCCCAGTTCCGCATGGCGGGCATGGTTGGGGCAGGCGGTGAAGACCACGCCCTGGTCCGGCAGGTTGAAGGCGCGGTGCATGTGCGGCAGGCCGCTGAGTGCCGCACCCATTACCGTGCTGCCGTGGAAGGCACCGGTGCGGCTGATGATCTTGCGCTTCTCCGGCCGTCCGCGCGCGGCGTTGTAGTACCAAGCCAGCTTCACCATGGTGTCGTTGGCTTCCGACCCGGAATTGGCGAAGAAGATCTTGCCGCCCTTGATCGGCGAGATGGCCGAAATCGCCTCGGCCAGCGCCACGCAGGCGTCGTTCGTGCGGTGGTTGAAGGTGTGGTAGGTCGCCAGCGTCCGCATCTGGCGGGCGGCGACCTCGGCCAGCCGCGCCTCGTCGAAGCCGAGAGACGCACACCACAGCCCAGCCATCCCCTCGATATAGCGGCGGCCGGATTCGTCCATGACATGGACGCCGTCCCCCCGCACCAGGGTGAGCGGGCCACGGTCCTCGTGGGCGCGGGCATTGGTTTGCGAATGCAGATGCAGGTCGATGTCCAAGGCACGAAGGGCGTTGGTCATGGGATCGGCTCTTCCTGATTGCGGGAATTGGGTGAGGAGAGCGCTGACGGCGTTCCAACCGCGGACTTGGCTGGGGACTGGGTCGGAAGGAGCAGCAACGTCGCACTTGCCATTCCCAACTTGTATCTTATAAGTTATAAGTTGTCGAGGGCAATTCGGCGCGCCCTTGGACCCCATCGCCTACGATCCAGCGCCGATCCGCTGACAGGATGACCATGCCAACGACCGCCATTGCCGGACCGGCGCCCGACCCCATGGGCGCCGGCCGCCCCCTGACGCCCGAAATCCTGGCCCCCGAAACCGTCGCCCATCTGGAGGAACGCGCCCGTCACGTTCGGCTGGAGACGATCCGGCTGATCGCCATCGCCAAGGTCGGCCACTATTCCTCGACCTTCTCCTGCGCGGAGCTGTTCGCGACGCTCTATTACGACGCCATGCGCCTGCGGCACGGGGAACCGCGCTGGCCGGACCGTGACCGGTTCCTGATGGGCAAGGGCCATGCCGCGGTCGGGCTTTACCCGCTGCTGGCCGACTGGGGCTTCTTCCCGAAGGAACTGCTGGACGGCTACACCCGGCTTGGCAACCCGCTGGGTGACCACCCGGACATGACCAAGGTGCCGGGGGTGGATTTCAGCTCCGGCTCCATCGGTCACGCGCTGTCCGCGGGTCTCGGCATGGTGATGGGCGGCCGGATGCTTGGCCAGCGCTTCGACGTCTATGTCATGCTCGGTGACGGCGAGATGCAGGAGGGGCAGGTGTGGGAAGCGGCAATGGCCGCCGCCCACCAGAGGGCCGGCAACCTGATCGCCATCGTCGACCGCAACGGCTACCAGCTCGACGGCCAGGTGGACGAGGTGATGGGAATCGAGCCGCTGGCCGACAAATGGCGCGCCTTCGGCTGGGAGGTGCATGAGGTGGACGGCCACGACGTCGCCGCCCTCGCCACCCTGTTCCGCCGGCTGAAGCAGGACGAGGCGCGTGAGACGCCCGCCTGCATCATCGCCAGGACGCTGAAGGGCAAGGGCGTCGGCTACATGGAGCGGGAGGCCGGCTGGCACCTGGGATATCTGGCTCCGGAGGACGAGGCCGCCGCCATCGCCGAGATCATGGGGCAGGCCGCCGCCCGCACCCGTTTCCAGGGAGACGCCCGATGACAGCCGCCGACACTCTCACCGGACCGGTCAATCCCGGCAGCTGGCAGTACCGGCAGCTCAACTCCCGCGCCCCCGGATTGTCCTATCTGTCGGACGCGCTGTCGGCGCTGGTGGCGGACGGCCACCCGGTGATGGCCGGGACCGCCGACCTGCAATATTCCAATGGCCTCGCCCGCTTCGCCGCCCGCCATCCCGACCGCTTCATCCAGTTCGGCATCTCGGAGCAGAACATGGTGTCGGCGGCGGCCGGCATCGCCACCACCGGCGTGATGCCCTTCGTCGCGACCTTTGCCTCCTTCCTCGGGCTTTTGTGCTGCGAGCAGATCCGCATGGACGTCGCCTATTCCGCCCTGCCGGTGCGGCTGATCGGGCACCATGCCGGTATCGCTCTCGGCTTCTACGGCACCTCGCACCATGCGACCGAGGATCTGGCGATCATGCGCTCCATCGCCGGGCTGACCGTGGTCAATCCGGCCGACGGGCCGCAGCTGGCCGCCGCGATCAAGGCATCGGCCGACCACCCGGAGCCGATCTATTTCCGCATCGGCCGCGGGCAGGAACCGAACGTCTATGACGACCTGCCCGATTTCCGGTTCGGCAAAGCCATCGAGCACGAGACGGGCACCGACCTGACCATCATCGCCTGCGGCACCATGGTCCACCCCTGCCTTGAAGCGGTGCGGGCGCTGCGGGCGTCCGGCCTGTCGGTCGGGCTGATCGATATGCACACGATCAAGCCGCTTGACCGCGACGCCGTGCTGACGGCGGCTGAACGCTCCCGCATCATCCTGACGGTGGAGGAGCACAACATCCTCGGCGGGCTCGGCGGTGCGGTGGCGGAGGTGATGGCGGAGGCCGGCACCAAGGCGCTGCTGATCCGCCACGGCATCCGCGACGAATACAGCCTGATCGCCCCGCCGACCCATCTCTACCGCCACTACCAGCTCGACGCCGCCGGCATCGAGACGGTCGTCCGCGACATCCTGGCCTGACACCGCCAGCCGGGACGGGCCGATCCGCCGCCCGTCCCGGCAGCCCCGACGAGGACCAATCATGCCAATCGAAAACGACAACGCCGCGCTGACCGCGCGGGCGCGGGCCGTCATGCCCGGCGGGCTGCTCAGCCCCAGCCGCCAGCTGGCGCACCCCTATGTCTTCGTGCGCGCCGCTGGCCCATACCTGTACGATGCCGATGGCAACGAGCATGTCGATTATCACTGCGGCTTCGGCGCCAACATGCTGGGACACTGCGCCGCCGCCGTGCGCGACCGCGTGACGGCAGTGTCCGAACGCATCGACCTGATCGGTGCCGCGGCGCTGGATCTGGAGATCGAGGCGGCGGAAACGCTGGTCCGCCTGATCCCCTGCGCCGATCAGGTGGCCTTCTGCAGCAGCGGGTCGGAGGCGACCTACCACGCGCTGCGGCTGGCCCGCGCAGCCACCGGGCGGCGGACCGTCATCAAGTTCCAGGGCGGCTATCACGGCTGGCACGACTATGTCGCCATGAACGTGCAGTCGCCCGCCGACCGCATCGGCCAATACGACCCGGTGTGCGACGGCATCCTGCTCGACGCCGCCCGGCACACAATGGTCCTGTCCTACAACGACGCCCAGGCGGTGGAGGATTACCTGTCCGCCCATCCGGGCGAGGTCGCCGCGGTGATCGTCGAGCCGATCGGCCACAACATGGGATCGGTGATCGCCCATGATGCCTTCCTGCGCGACCTGCGCCGGCTGACCGCCGACCACGGCACCGTGCTGATCTTCGACGAGGTCATCACCGGCTTCCGCCACGCGCTCGGCGGCTACCAGTCCATCGTCGGGGTGACACCCGACCTCGCCACCTTCGGCAAGGCGGTGGCGTCCGGCCATCCGGTCGGGATCCTGGCCGGACGCGCCGACCTGATGGAACGGCTGGGGCGGACCGGCGAAGGCGCGGTCTTCATGGGCGGCACCTTCAACGGCACGCCGCCCTCGCTGGCGGCCCTCTTGGCGACCATCCGCGAGCTGGAGCGGCCGGGCACCTACGAGCGGCTGTTCGCGCTCGGCGACCGCATGCGGACGGGACTGTCGGCCATCGTGGAGCGGCTGGGGATTCCGGCGCAGCCGGCGGGCTACGGCTCAGTCTGGCTGCTCTATTTCTTCCAGGGAGCCTTCGAGCGGTACGAGGATCTGCTGCGCAACGACAACGCCACCGACCTCGCCTTCCGCCGGCGGCTGGTGAAGCAGCGGTTCATCTTCCAGCCCCTGCCGCTGAAGCGCCTCTACCTGTCGACCGCCCATGACGAGGCGCTGATCGACCGCACGCTGGACGCCATCGCGGAGACGCTGCATGCGCTGCGTCCGGCGATGCGGGTCGGCGTCTGACTTTCTGTGTTATAGCTTATAGGACGGCAGGAGGCTACGCCGCGGCGTAGCCCAAGGCGCAGCCCCTGCCGTCCGTCCGTGTGTGAGGAGATGATGTCGTGCGAATGCAGCCGATCGAACCGGGAAACCTGTCGGCGCGGTCCTATGTGGCGGTGCGCGAAGCGCTGATCGCCGGGAGCTTCAAACCCGGCCAGCGGCTGGTCATGCAGGATCTGGCGGACGAGCTGGGCACCAGCATAACGCCGGTGCGTGAGGCCTGCCTGCGGCTGGTCAGCGAACAGGGGCTGGAACTGAGATCGGGCCGCTTCGTCTGCGTGCCGGGGCTCAGCCTGTCGCGCTATCTGGAAATCCGCACCATCCGCATCGCGTTGGAAGGTCTGGCGGCGGAACTCGGTGCTACCCATGCCACGGCGGAGGATATCGCCCGCCTGACCGAGGCGCATGCCCGGTTCGACGCGGCGGAGCGCGCGCGCGACGTCAAGGCGGCACTTCAGCACAACCGCGACTTCCACTTCGCGGTCTATAGGTTGTCGGGAATGGAGATGCTGGTCGGCCAGATCGAGAGCCTGTGGGTGTCGATGGGACCAATCCTGAACGTGTTCTACAACGAGGTCGAACACGACGATTATGCCGGCGCCGACGAGCATCTGGCCTTGATCGCCGCACTCCGCGCCCATGACGGCCCCGCCGCGCGGGCCGCCATCGAACGCGACATCATCCGCGGCGGCGAGAGCCTGATCCCCTATCTCGAAAAGGTCGGCCAGTCCCTGACGCCGGCCTGACCGGCGCCAGGGCGCAGTCCTTTTCTCACTCCTCGTCCAGACCGCGCGGGGTGCGCATCCCGGCGGTCTCGCCGCCGTCGATGGTCAGGACGGTGCCGTTGACATAGCTCGACCGCTCCGACAGCAGCCAGGCGACCGCGTCGGCGACTTCCTCCGGCGCGCCGAAACGGCCGGCGGGAATGCGCTGCTCCAGACGGCGGCGCCTGATCTCCTGCGTCTTGATCCCCTGCATCATGCGGGTGTCGATCTGGCCCGGGCAGACGGCGTTGAAGCGGACCTCGTCGCCGAACTCCAGCGCCAGCGCCTGGGTCATGCCGATCACCGCCGCCTTCGACGCGCAGTAGATCGCCAACCCCTCCTCCCCGATCTTGCCGGCGACGGAGGCGACGTTCACCACAGCGCCGCGCGCCGCCCGCAGTCCCGGCAGGGCAAGGCGGGTGTACAGGAAGGCGCTGCGGGCGTTCACCGCCATCACCTGGTCCCAATCCTCCACCTGCGCCTCGGCGAAGGCGACGCGGCGTGACATGCCGGCATTGTTGACCAGCCCGTCGATACGGCCATCGCCAAGGTCCATCGCGCGCCCGACCGCAAGGGCACAGTCGTCGGGCGAGGCGACGTCTCCCCGCTGGAAGACGGCGCCCGGGCAGCGGCGGGCGAGTTCGGCGCCGGCCGCCTCATCCCGGCCAGTGAAGAGGACGGCCTGCCCCTCGCCGGTCAGGCGCTCCACACAGGCGCGGCCGATGCCGTGCGTGCCGCCGGTTACGATGATCATGCGTTGCTCCCAGGCTTTGAACCGGTCCCCCGCCCCAGCCGGGCGAGGAGGACCATGAAGACGATGGTGACGCCGACCAGCAGGGTCGACATCGCCAGGATGGACGGGTCGATGGTGTCGCGGATGCCGTCGAACATCTGGCGCGGCAGGGTCCGCTGCTCCGGCCCGCCGATGAACAGCGCCACCACCACCTCGTCGAAGGAAAAGATGAAGGCGAACAGGCCGCCGGACAGCACGCCCGGCAGTATCAGCGGCAGCGTCACGGTCAGTAAGACCCGCACCGGCGAGGCGCCCAGGCTGTAGGCCGCCCGCACCAGGGTGGTATCGAAGTTGCGCAGGGTCGCCGTCACCGTGATGACGACGAAGGGCGCGCCCAGTGCCGCATGCGCCAGGATCAGCCCGAGATAGGACGCGGTGAGGCCGATCCGCGCGAACAGGAAATACATGGCGACGCCGCTGATCACCACCGGCACCACCATCGGCGCGATCAGCAGGCCGAGCAGGAAGGACCGCCCCGGCAGGTCGTTGCGCGCCAGCCCCAGCGCCGCCAGCGTGCCGAGCAGCGTGGCCAGCGCCATGGCGCCGGTGCCGACGATCAGGCTGTTGCGCAGCGCCGGCAGCCAGGGGCCGGACGCCGCCATCACCTTCTCGTACCATTGCAGCGACAGGCCGGGGATCGGGTAGGACAGGAAGCCGGCGGAGCTGAAGGAAATCGGGACGACCGCCAGGATCGGCCCCACAAGGAAGACCATCATCGCGCAGCAGAAGGCATAGTGGAGAACACGGGTGGGATTGGACATGGTTCGGCCTCTCTTCCGGACGCGGGGACCTCACTGGATGCCGGCGATGCGGCCGACGCCGATCAGGCGCCCGACCGTCGCGTAGAGCAGCATGATGCAGGCGAGCAGGATCGCCCCCAGCGCCGAGGACAGGCCCCAATTGATGGTGGTGTTCGCGTAGTAGGCGATGAAATAGCTGGTCATCTGGTCGCGGGCGCCGCCGACCAGGCTGGGCGTGATGTAATAGCCGACGCCGATGATGAAGGTCATCAGGCACCCCGCCCCGACGCCCGGCAGAGTCATCGGCAGATAGATCTTGAGGAAGCCGACCGCCGGATGGGCGCCCAGCGAGGCCGAGGCCCGCATGTAGGATGGCGAGATACCCTTCATCACGCTGAGGATCGGCAGGATCATGAATGGCAGCAGGATGTGCACCATCGCGACATAAAGGCCGAAGCGGTTGAACACCAATTCCAGCGGCGCATCGACGATGCCGAGCCGGGTCAGCAGCCCGTTCAGCACGCCTTCCTTCTGCAGCACGACGATCCAGGCGCTGGTCCGCACCAGCAGCGAGGTCCAGAAGGGCAGCAGCACGCAGACCATCAGCACCGACGCGAAGCCGCGCCGCAGGCTGACCAACGCATGGGCGAGCGGGAAGCCCAGCACGAAGCACAGGAGCGTGGTGACGAAGCCGATCCACAGGGTGCGGCCCAGCGTGTCGATGTAGATGCGCTCCTCCGCCGGAGCCCGCACGATGGACCCGCTGTCGTCCATCCGCAGGTCGAGCGCCGTCAGCAGGTAATAGGGCGTCAGCGGCGGGCTGGCCCGCCGCAGCGCCGCCCAGGTGGCAGGCTCGCCCCAGCGCGGATCGATGGCGGTCAGTTCCGCCGCCCAGCCCGCCTGCGGCCGGTCGATGGCGCGGACGGACCGCGCGGTCCTGGTCAGCAGCGCCCGGTAGCCGGAGCGTTCGTAATTCAGGCGCCGGCTCGCCTCGCCCAGACGGGGTTCGCGATAGGCGGCCTTCAGGTCGCGGGCCAGCGCGGCATAGGCACTTTCGGGCGGCAGTCCCTCGCCGGTCCAGCCGCGCATTTCCGCAGCGACGCCGGGCAGCGCCTCGCCCACCTCGCCATTCTCCACCGCGTGGAACAGCATGCCGCCCAGCGGCAGCACGAAGACCAGGGTGAGGAACAGGACGAGCGGCGCGATCAGCAGGGCTGAAACCATCCGGGCCTTCGCACGCGACGACAGGGACGGCGGCGCAAGCGCCGAAGCCCCTTCCATTGCTTCTGTGGTGGTTGCCATGCGCGTCATCGCTCCTTCCTGCCGGTCATCGGGAGCGCCAGTTGGCGAAGCGCGCTTCCAACGCCTCGCCATGGTCGGCCCAGAAGGCCGTGTCGAGCGGGACCGCCAGGGCGAAATTCGCCGGGCTCGTCGGCAGGTCGGCGGCCAGCGTCGGATCGACGGCGAGGTTCGCCTTGCGGTTGGTCACGCCATAGGCGATGTGGCTGGGGAAATGCGCCTGCACCTCCGGCCGGCTGGCGAAGGCGATGAAGTGCTCCGCCGTGGCGCGGTTCTTCGCCCCCTTCGGGATCGCCCAATAATCGACGCCCAGCACCTGCCCGTCCCAGGAAAGCGCGAAGGACCGCCCGCCCTGGTTGGCCGCCGCCACCCGACCGTTGAAGGCGGCCGCCATGACCACGTCGCCGGCAGCCAGCCGCTCGATCGGCTCGGCGCCGGAAGTCCACCACAGGATATTCGGCTTGAGCCTGTCGAGCGATGCGAAGGCACGCTCCACCCCGGCCGGGGTCGCCAACACCTTGTACACCTCCTCACGCGTCACGCCATCGGCCAGCAGGGCGATCTCCAGCGTCATCTTGGCGGTCTGGCGCAGGCCGCGCTTTCCCGGCCAACGCTGCACGTTCCAGAAATCGGCCCAGCTCTTCGGTCCGTCGGCGGTGCGCGAGCGGTCATAGGTCATCACCATCGACCAGACGAAGGCGCCGACACCGCATTCGCTGTAAGCCCCGTCGATGAAATCCCTGCGGTCGCCGATCCCGGTCCAGTCGATCTTCTCGAACAGCCCTTCCTCGCAGCCGCTCAGCAGGCTGTTCTGTTCGACCTGCAGCACATCCCAGCTGACGCTGCCGGTATCGACCATGGCGCGGACCTTCGCCATCTGACCCGAATAGGAATCCTCGGTCAGTTGCACCTTGTTGGCATCGGCGAAGGGGCGGAAGAACACCGCGCGTTCGGCGTCCTGCAGCACACCGCCGGCACCGACGACTGTCAATTGCTCGGTTTGCGCGGGAGATTGCGCCAGGGCCGGCGCGGACAACAGCCCGACGGCCAGCGCGCATCCGACGATGCGCGTCGCGTGAAGCATCATGTTTCTCACCTGTTCAGAAAACTGGTTGCGGTCGGCTCTGCACCCGGTCCGGTGAACCCGGATCTATTGGGCGACCCAGCGCTCGAAGCGCTGCTGCAACTCGTCCTCGTTGTTCACCCAGAAGGGCGTGTCGATCATCAGCGCGCCCGCCATATTCTGCGGGGCGGTCGGCAGGTCCGGCTGGATTTTCGGATCGATCAGGGCGGAGGCGCGGCCGTTGGTGACGCCGTAGGGGATCGTCTCGGCAAAGCGCTTTTGCGCATCGGCACTCGTCATGTAGGCGACCAGGTCCCTGGCCGCCGCCAGCTTGTCGGTTCCCTTGGGGATCGTCCAGTAATCGGCGGAATAGAGCTGCTGCGTCCACAGCATGGTGAAGGACCGCCCGTCCTTGTTGGCGGCGGCGACCCGCCCGTTGTAGGCGGAGGTCATGACGACATTGCCGGCGGCGAGCCATTCGACCGGCTGCGCGCCGCTGACCCACCAGCGGATGTGCGGCTTGATCTGGTCCAGCTTGGCGAAGGCGCGGTCCACCCCCGCCTTGGTGCCCAGCGTCTCATAGAGCTTGTCGGGGGCGACGCCGTCGGCCAGCAGGGCGATCTCCAGCGTCATGCGCGCCTGCTTGCGCAAGCCGCGTTCGCCCGGCCAGCGCTTGAGGTCCCAGAAATCCGCCCAGGATTTCACGCCGGGGGTCTTGGCCGGATCGAAGGCCAGCACCTTCGACCAGACGAAGGCACCGACGCCGCAAGGCGCCTTGACCTGCGGGATGATGTCGGCGGCGTTCGGCTGGCTTTTCCAGTCGAAGGGTTCGAGAAGCCCCTCGTCGCAGGCCAGAGTCATCTCGTTCTCGTCCATTTGCAAGACGTCCCACGTGACCGTCCGCGACTGGTTCATCGCCTTCAGCTTGGCGATGCCGCCGGTGTAGGATTCCTCGATCAGCGGCGCACCCGACCGTTTGGAAAAAGGCTCGAAATAGGCGGTCCGCATCGCGTCCTGCAACGATCCGCCGAACCCAACGACGGTCAGGTCACGCGCATGCGATGACCCGGACGCAATCAGTATGGCGAACACTATGGGCGCGCAAAGGCGCCCTGCCCGTCTCGTCGTCATCCGACCCTCCTTGTTTGGAACCCGGAAGGCCGGCGACGTCCCACCGCACCGGACCATCCGATGCGTCAATCTTATAAGTTATAAGTTACCTGTCAAGACGGGCAATTCGGTCAATGCCGTGAGTGGCGGACTGCAGCACTGACCGCGAGCAAGCCGGCCATCATCACGAATTCGACGCCCTTGACCGACGCGGCGAGGTCCGGCGGCAACAGCAGGATCAGAACATGCGCACCGATTAGCATGATGATCGCCAGCACAACCGCAGTGCCGAGCGAGCGCAGCGCCAGAATCGCGGCACAGCCGATTGTGGTCAGAAACGAGCCAACGGCAGCGAAATGAAGGTCGAAATGGAGCGGGATTAGGTCCGATGCACCGCCGCCGAGTTGACCGGCGATCGACAGCAGGTGATTGCCGAGCCAGCCGAGAAGGCGCTGATTGCCCGACGGCAACATCAACAGGTCCAGCACCCCGCGAACGACGGAGCAGCCGGCACTGTGCAGCTTGCAGGAAAGGGTCGACAGAACATCGCCGGCGGCGACGCAGAGGGAGGTGGATTGGCTCATGATCCGCGTCCTTGGATCTTTGGGAGAGATCAGGATCAGGCCGGACGCGAACGGATTGCCGTGCCGGTCATGCAAGGACGCTAAATGTTTTTACGCGAACGATAAACCAAGGAGATCGAAGAAATCCGTTGCACAATCAGGAACAATCAACGGCGATTCCCCTCGCGCAGCAGCATGTGCTTGGACCCCAGATCGGCCAGCCGGCAGGTGCGCGTGCCGATGACGGCGAACTCCCAGCCCTGCGTCAGGGTGGAGCGGTCGGTCAGCACCAGCTGCACATGCTCGCGCCCCGCGCGGGGCGGGTTGCGTCCGGCCAGCGCCAGCGGGTGGGAGGGGCGGCAACCGGCACCAACTCGCCGAAGCCGACGCCGATCCGCTCAATGCCGTCGATCTCCATGTCCAGCGGTCCGCTGATGCCGATCGTCGCTGCCCGGTTGAGCACCATCTGGGTCACCGCACCCAGCGTCTCGACAGGAAGGCGCAAGGTCACGGTCGGGTAGGCTTCGGGGAAAGCCTTCAGCGCGTCGACCACCCTCCAGGCCGGCAGCATGACGTCGAGCGCCAGAAGCACCTCGGACTCCAGCCCCTCGATCAGGCCCTTCAAGGCCCTTCACCTTGGCGCGCAGGCTGCCCATGCCGATGGCGATGGTCCGCGCCTCCGACAAAACGGCGCGGCCGGCGTCGGTCAGCTGCGGCCGCTTGGTGGTCTCGCGGTCGAACAGGGAGACGCCCAGCTGCATCTCCAGATTCGCGATGGAATAGCTGATGACGGAAGTCGCCCGCCCCACTTGCGCGCCGCCCCGGCGAAACTGCCGGTGTCCACCACAGTCAAGAACACACGAAGCTGGTCGAAGGTCGGGATGCCGGGATCTGACGATGGCGGCGGCAGTGAGCAAGGAGAGGACGATCCGTCCGAGCCTATCCTGCCGTCGATCCAGGCGTTTGTTCGCGAGCAGCCAAGCG
>NZ_LGQU01000086.1:0-25478 GCF_003115935.1 Azospirillum sp. TSH20 | reverse complement strand
GGAGGGGGTGGATGAGGACTGGCTCGCCCGCCGCTACTATGGCGGGGACCTTCCGCCCGAGGCGGAACGCTGCCTGCATCTGGCCGCCGCCAGCTATGCCGACAGCGCGGCGGCGCTCGCCCATCTCGTCCGCGCGGCGGAGATTGCTCCCGGCCATCGCCTCGTCGATCTCGGCCATTACAAGTTCCACTTCTACAAGGCGAACCTCGACCAAGCGCTGGTCTATGGCGAGCGCATGATCGGCCACGCCATGGCCGCCCTCGGCGTCAATCATACGGATTGGCGCACCATCACCCCCGCGACCGCCGACTTCCGCGGGCTGGAGCCGGCGCCCCGCCTGTTCCTGTTCGCCCTTATCGCCATCGGTTACCTGCTTCTGCGCACCGGCCGGCTCGACGCCGGGCGGGAGGCCCTGATCAAGGTCCGCGACCTCGACCCCGACGACCGCTTCGGCGCCGCCCGCCTGATCGCCGTCGCCGACCGACATGAGCTTGAGGAGGCCGACGCATGAGCGACGACATCCTCGAATCGCTGGACTGGCGCGGCGAACCGGTGGACTGCGCCGCCTGCGCCCACCGCGACCGCCGGCTTGATCCGGAGACCGCCGCCCTGCCGGCCGGCGGAAAAATGCCCGGCCGCTGTCTGCCACGGAAGGCCTGCGTGCAGGACCGCTATGCCAAGCGTATCCAGCGCTTCTTCGAATGGAACCCGGACCTCGCCGCCGGCCATCTCGACCATCCCTATTTCGAAGTGCGGGCGAATGCCGCGCGCTTCGCTCCGATCTTCCTACTTCTCCGGCTGATGGACGACCCGGACGAGACGGTGCGCTCCGTCCTGGCCCGCCGGCTGCCGCGCCGGCTGTTGCTGAAGCTGCGCGACGACCCGGACCGCGAAGTGCGGATCGCCGTCGCCAGCCGGTTGGAGGATGCCGACCTTGCCCCGCTGATGCGCGACCCTGACTGTTCGGTGCGGCTGCGCGTGGTGCGGCGGATCTCCGACGGCATGCTGCCGGCGATGATGCATGACGAGGATCCGGAGGTGCGGGTGGAGGTCGCCCGCCGCCTTGCCATGGACTGGCTGCCTAGCCTCGCCTGGGACGACAGCCCGCGGGTGCGGCTGGTGGTGGCGCAACGGCTGCCGACGTCGAAGCTGCACGTCCTGCTGCAGGATGCCGACTGGATGGTCCGCCTTGCCGTCGCCGGGCGGATCGACGCCGGACAGCTCGGCCCCCTGCTCGACGACCCGGAGGAGGAGGTGCGCGCCATCGCCCGCCAGCGCGCCGCCGGCCTCGCAATCGCCAACGATCTTCCGCCCCTGTAGCGGCCCCTCAACCCACGGAGCGCAGCCCGATGACAGAGACAGCCGCCCAAACCACCGCCCCTGGCCGCCGCGAACGCGCCCGCAACGCCGAGGATGCCAACGAGCTGGTCGGTCCGCCGGTGCTGGAACAGGGCTTCAAGGTCAAGGCGCTGCGCGACGTGCGCAATGACGGCACCTATCCCGGCCGTCCGGTCGGCGACTTCCTGATCCGCGAGGGCGATGTCGGCTACGTCATCTCCACCGGGACCTATCTGCAGATGTATTACATCTATGCCGTTGATTTTTATGAAAAACGGGTCGTCGTCGGCATGCGCGCGCGCGAGCTGGAGGTGATCGACGCCCACTGCAACGACCCCCAATGACCCCGTCCAAGACCCCGGTCCCCAGCTGATAAGGAGCCTCGCGATGTCCGACGTCGAAGCCGCTGCCAAGCCCGGTTTCATCCCGCCGCGCGAACCGCTGTACGACTGGGGCCTGCGGGTCACGGTGCAGGAGGACCTGTTCAACGACGGCAGCCATCCGCAGGTGCCGGACGGCGCGCTGCTGGCGCCGAAGGGCACGCCGGGCGTGATCGTCCGCGTCGGTCGCACCGAGGAAGGCAGCCTGCCGGTCTATCTGGTGGAGTTCCCCGGCGGCACCGTCGTCGGCTGCCTGGAGGAGGAGATCGTCCCGGCCGACGGGTCGCGGCGCGGTGTTCCGGGTGTGATGTGATGGGGGGTGATGTGATGACGATCTACCTCGACAACAACTCCACCACCGCCCTGGCTGCGGAAGTGCGCGAAGCAATGCTGCCGCACCTGTTCGGCGAGTTCGCCAACCCGTCCAGCCCGCATTCCGCCGGCATGGCCGCCCGCCGCGCGGTCAGCGAGGCCAAGGCACAGGTCGCCGCCCTGATCGGCGCCAGGCCGGCCGACCTCGTTATGACCGGCAGCGCCACCGAGGCGACGCACGCCGCCATCCTGGGCGCGCTCCGCGTCATCGAGGAGACCGACCATCGCCGCGACCACATCGTCACCACCGCGGTGGAGCACCCGGCGACGCTGGCCCTGTTCGACGACCTGCGCCAACGCGGCTGGCGCGTCACCATCCTGCCGGTGAACCGCGACGGCCTGCCCTCGCTGGTCGATCTCGCCGCCGTGGTGACGGAGGCGACGGCGCTGGTCTCCATGATGTGGGCCAACAACGAGACCGGCGTGCTGATGCCGGTGGAGGGCGCCTCCGCGATCGCCCACGCCCATGGCGCGCTGTTCCACAGCGACGCGGTGCAGGCGGCCGGTCGGGTGCAGGTCGACTGCGGCATCGCCGATTACCTGACGCTGTCCGCCCACAAGATGCACGGGCCGAAGGGCGTCGGTGCGCTCTATGTCCGCAAGGGCGCCCCCTTCCACGCGCTGATCCACGGCCATCAGGAACGCCGCCGCCGCGGCGGGACGGAGAATGTGCCGGGCATCGTCGGCTTCGGCGCCGCCGCCTCGCTGGCATCTCTCTGGCTGGACGAGGCAGACCTGATCGCCTTCCTGCGCGACCGTCTGGAACAGGGCATCCTCGCCCGCTGGCCGGGTGCGGTGGTGAACGGCGCCAGCGTCGCCCGGCTGCCCAACACCAGCAACATCCGCTTCGCCGACGGCCATGGCCATCCGATGGATGGGGAAGAGTTGCTGATGCGGCTCGACCGCGCCGGCATCGCCGTGTCGATGGGGGCGGCCTGCTCCTTCGGCAGCAACGAGCCGAGCCATGTGCTGACCGCCATGGGGCTGAACGACGCCGAGGCCGCCGCCAGCCTGCGCTTCTCGCTCAGCCGCTACACCACCGCGGCGGAGGTGGACGCCGTCCTGTCGGAACTGCCGGCGCTGCACGCCCGGCTGATCGCCGCCTGAGGCAAAAGACAATCAGAACAACAGGATGGAGTGTCCGCGATGAAGGTGATGATCCGCAAGGCGTCCGAGCAATACACGATCTACGTCGCCAAGAAGGACCTGGAGGAACCCATCGTCGAGATGGAGAAGCCGGGCCTGTGGGGCGGATGGATCAAGGTCGCCAACGGCTGGACGCTCGACCTGCCGGAGATGCCGGACGACACCCGCCTGCCGATCACCGTCGAAGCCAAGAAACGCGGAACGGAGTGACGCCCATGGCCCTGTCTCCCGAGCGCATCGACAGCATCGCCACGCTGGCCGGCCGGCTGTTCGCCGGGGGCGACAAGCTCGACGCCGTGGTCCGCGGCGTGCGCGAGGCCAACCCGGACCTGAAGACCGTCACCGGCGCCATGGCGGCGGTGATGGCCGAGGATCCGTTCCGGGAAGAGGCGGGCTTCGACCTGCATCTGGTGGACGGCAACAACCACTGCTGGCTCATCACCGACAAGCCGGAGCTTGCCACCGGTGTCGTGATCGCCCAACGGGACGAGGACGAGTGAATGAGCGATGCCGCCGCGGTTCTGCACCAGACCTCCCCCGCCCCAGCCCCCGCCGATGACGACGAGGTTGACGACTACATCCCCCTGACCGACCCGGACATCTCCGATGCGGAGGTCGAGATGCTCGGCCGCCTGCTGTCCTCCGGGACCTTGAGCGACGGGCGGATGGTGCGGGCGTTCGAGGATGCCTTCGCCGCCTATGTCGGCCGCGACCATGCCGTGGCGGTGTCCAGCGGCACAATGGCCACGCTGCTGATGCTGAAGGGATACGGCATCGGCGAAGGAGACGAGGTGCTGTGCAGTCCGTTCGGCTGGCATCAGGTGCAGCATGCGGTGGCGCTGTCCGGCGCCACGCCGGTGCTGGTCGACATCGATTACTGGCAGCACACCATCAACCCGGATAAGGCGGCGGCTCTGGTCACGCCGAAGACCAGGGCGATCCTGGCCGGCAACGTCAACGGCCACCCGGCCCATTGGGACGAGCTGCGCGCGCTGGCCGATGCCAAACACCTGATCCTGCTGGAGGATTCGACCGAAGCCATCGGCTCCACCTACAAGGGCCGGATGGTCGGCACCTTCGGCGACGCCGCGGTCTTCGACTTTTCAGAACCGGGCATCCTGCTGGCCGGCGAAGGTGGCATGATCGTCACCGACGACCGCGACCTCGCCCACCGCCTGCGCTACATGCGCCGGCGCGAGACGGAGCACCGCAACACCGTTGTCATCACCCGCACCCTGCCCTGGCAGGCGGGGATGAGCGACCTGAACGCCGCGCTGGCCCTGGTCCAGTTGAAACGCCTGCCGGAGATCCTGACCCGCCGCAATCTGGTCGTCGCCTATTACGACGCGGCGATGGCGAGCTTCGAGGGGATCAAGCCGCCCTATCGCGGGCCGGGGGCGGAGGTGGTCAACCCGATGGTCTATTGCGTCCATCTCGGCACCCGCTTCACCGCCTCGGGACGCCGCTCGATCATCGAGGATTTGGACACCCACGACATCGACGCCAGCGACTTCGGCCAGCCGCTGCACACCCAGCAATACTACATCGAAGCGCTGGGCGAAAACCGCGCCGGCCGCGGCGCCTGCCCGGTCTGCACCAAGACGGCCGACCGCGTGCTCGCTCTGCCGCTGCACCGCAAGATCACCCGCGATCAGGTCGCCTTCATCGTGGAAACGCTGAAGGACGCCAGCATCAACACCGGTGCCGGTGCGGCGATCTATCTGTGAATACCGAAAGGGAAGAGGCCACCATGACCGTCACCACCCTTGCAACCGATTCCGACTCCGTCACGGTTCCGGACGCCGCGGCGGCGCTGGCCGACATCGCCGCGGCGCTGGCGGCACGGCAGGTGGTGCCCTATCTCGGCCCCGGCGCCTTCGCCCTGCTTCCGCCCGACCAGTGCCCGATCCCGCGCAATTCGGCGGAGCTGGTGCAGCGCCTGAACGCCAAGGTCGCCGCCCCCGGCCGCATCCGCTCCAACCTGACCGCGGTCGCCCAGTTCATCGAAACGCGCAAGCACCGCAAGACGCTGGAGACCATCCTCAACGAGATCTTTCGCCAGACCGTACCGGTGCCCCCGGTCCATGCCCTGCTGGCTGCCATTCCGGCCCCGCCGTTGCTGGTCGACGTCTGGTACGACAATGTACTGGACAGCCTGCTGAGTGCGGCGGGCGACCGGACCTGGGGGCAGATTCAGGGGGTGTCGCATCCGCAATCGACCGGCGAATGGGTGCGCTACTACGCCCCCGACGGCACTGAGTCGACGGCAGAGGCGGCGGCCGGCTGGGACACCGTGCTGTACAAGCCGTCGGGCGCGGCGACGCCGGCCGGCAACTACCTGATCTCCGACAGCGACTATGTCGAGATCCTGACGGAGATCGACATCCAGACCCCGATCCCCGCCATCGTGAAGGATCGCCGCGCCGGCCGGCACTTCCTGTTCCTCGGCTGCCGCTTCGACCACGAGATCCAGCGCACCTTCGCCCGCCAGATCGCCAAGCGCTCCTCCGACAGCCATTGGGCGGTGATCCCCGGCGAGTTGTCGAAGAACGAGGCGCGCTTCCTGGCTCTGCACGGGATCAAGCGCATCGAAATGACGCTGGAGGAAGCGGTGGAGGGGCTGCGGGCAAGGGTTTGAATTGTTGGGGTGTCGGCTTCGGATGCCCCCACCTAGCCTCCCCCGCTGGGCGGGGGAGGGACTGCCGCTGCCTTTTTGAACAAGTACTTATCCCCTCCCCCGCCCAGCGGGGGAGGGTTAGGGTGGGGGCAATCGAAGCCGACACCCTACCCCCAAAGAAGCCGCACCGCAGCGCAACACACTCCCCCTCCGTCCGTTACAGTGCGAAACGGATGGAGCGTGCCGGAATGGTGACGAACAGCGGCCCCACTTTGGCCGCGGCATTTGCGACCCTGCTGCTGACAGCATCGGCGGCCATATCGGCGGCGAACGCGCAGGAAACCACCCCTCCCCCCGGCGATGAGCCGGCGACCTCCGGCCCGGCCATCGGCTTCTGGATCGACAACGACCTGTTCGGCGGCGGGACCGACCGCTATTACACGAACGGATTCCAGTTCTATTACTTCTCGGGCGCGCGGCCGACCTACGGCAACATCGACTGGCTGGCCAATCTGGTGCCCTGGATCGAGCCGGGCGGGGTGCGCCGCTATGGCTTCGCCTTCGGTCAGAACATGTACACGCCCAGCAATCTGACCGCCCGCAACCCGGACCCGCGGGACCGGCCCTATGCCGGCTGGCTCTATGGCCGGCTGTCGGTGCTGAACGAAGCGCCGACGGCGGTGGACCGCTTCGACCTAGACCTCGGCATGGTCGGCCCGGCCTCGCTGGCGGAGCAGACGCAGAAGACGGTCCACAAAATCGTCGACGGCGCCACCTATCCGGAGGGCTGGAATTATCAGCTGCGTGACGAGCCGGGCGTGGTGCTGAGCTACGAGCATGTCTGGCGCGACGAGAAGCCGAACAGCCTCGGCCCGGTGGAGTGGGACTTCAGCCCCCATGTCGCCGGCAGCCTGGGCAATGTCCTGACCTTCGCCGCGGCCGGGGCCACCGTCCGGCTGGGCGGCAACATGCCGCCGCCGGTGGGCGCGCTGGTGAATCGCCCAACCTCCAGCATCCCCTACCAGGACAATCCCTATTCGGAGCGGCCGGGGCGCTTTTCCTGGTACGTCTACGCCAGCGCCGAAGGGCGGGCGGTGGTGCGCAACATCTTCCTGGACGGCAACACGTTCCGCGAAAGCCGGTCGGTCGCCAAGCACCCCTTCGTCGGCAGCATGCAGGCCGGCCTGACCCTGCGTTACGGCCGCTATGGCCTGACCTATGCCCAGACCCTGCAGACGCCGGAGTTCCACGGCCAGAAATCGCTGACCAACTACGGTTCCCTGCGTCTGTCGGTCCAGTTCTGAGCCGTCAGAGGAAGGGCAGCGGCAGGATCAGGGTGAAGCCGTCCGCCGCCATCAGCACCCCGGCCGCCGCCAGCGCGCGGCTGGTCCACAGGATGAAGCCCTTGTTGGTGATGGCGAAGACCGACGCCAGCACGATGGCGAGCTGCAGCATGCCCTCGGCGAAGTCGAAATAGGGGTCCTGGGCCGCGGCATGGTCGCGCCGCAGCTCCGCCGCCTTCGCCTTGCCCAGCAGGTCCTTGCGGCTGTTCTTGCCCTCGTCGACCTCCATCCGTTCGGCCGACTGGCGGTATTCGGCGGAACGCTGCAGCGCCTTGGCCTGCGCGTCCGCGGGCATGCCGGCGGACAGCAGCTCGATCTCGTCGGCGGCAAGCCGCAGGCTGATCTGGCGCTGGGTCTTGGCCTGATAATAGGCGAAGCTGTCCGAGGCCTCGATGGCGCTGGCCATCAACTCCTTGCCCGCATTGGATCCGGCGACGCTGACGATGGCGAGCACCGCCGCCAGGACCGAAATGTAGATGGCGGTGGAGGTCTTCACCCCATGCCCGCCCTCTTCCCTGTCTTCCGAATGGTGCCGTCCGGCGGCACGGCGCTTGGCCTCCTCCCGCTCATGCGCTTCGTCGATCAGGTCCTTCACTTCGGCTGCTTCCATCGTCCCTCTGCCCTTCGTTGGAGGCCCGCCGATCGGCGGATGACGAAAGAGGTAGCGAAACACGCGACGCGAGAAAAGCCCCGCTTGCGATCTGGCGGCCCAGGCCGCGCGATGTCACCGCCGCACACACCTTAGTCAGCGAGCGTGGTAGCGCACCCGAATGTCCCGCACGCCAACATTCGCCCCTTTCATGGGCGGCCGGTTCGGGCTATGTCAGGGGGCATGAACCAGTTCGCACGCCTGGCGATCGAGGCCGGCCCGCTCGCCGCCTTCTTCGTTGCCAATTCGCAGGCCGGCATCATGACCGGCACCGCTGTCTTCATGGTCGCCATCACCATCGCGGTGGCGATGTCCTGGCGACTCGAACGCCGAATCCCGATCATGCCGGTGGTCGGCGCCGGATTCGTGCTGCTGTTCGGCGGCCTGACGCTATGGCTGCAGGACGATCTGTTCATCAAGATCAAGCCGACCCTGGTCAATCTGCTGTTCGCCATCGTCCTGTTCGTCGCCCATGCGATGCGGCGCAACGTGATGAAGCGCCTGCTGGGCACGGTGCTGAACCTGTCGGAGGACGGCTGGCGCACGCTGGGCATCCGCTGGGCCTGGTTCTTCCTGCTGCTGGCCGTGCTGAACGAGGTGGTGTGGCGGAACTTCGCCACCGACATGTGGGTCAACTTCAAGGTGTTCGGCATCATGCCGCTGACCTTGCTGTTCAGCGCCTTCCAGGCGCCGCTGATCATGCGCCACCAACTGCCGGAGGAGCCGGCGGAAAGCGGCCCGGCGGCCTGAGGGGCGTCCTTTATCACGGCGCTCCCGACAGCCGCCTCTTGTGCGGCGCGGAAGGGGCACTCACATTGGTGGCGACCGCGACGACGTCCGCTCCGACCGAATTTCAGAGGTATTGATCGATGGGCAGTTTCAGCATCTGGCACTGGTTGATCGTTCTGGTCATCGTGCTTCTCCTGTTCGGCGCCGGCAAGCTGCCCAACGTGATGGGCGACATCGCCAAGGGCGTGAAGGCCTTCAAGGCCGGCCTGAAGGACGAGGACGAGGCCAATCCGCCCGCGGCGACCACCGCCCAGGCCCCTCCCGCCGCGATCAACCCGGCCCCCGCCCAGCCGACCCAGTCCGCGGCCGCCCAGCCTGTCGCACCCCAGCCGGCCCCCACGCAGCCGGTCCAGACTCAGCCCGCCGATCCGGCCAAGCCGCACCAGGGCTGACGTCCCTTCTTTCGTGCCGCCCACCCGCCGGGCGCGACCGCATGGCGGTTTGATGGAGCGGCAAAATACGATAAAGAGAAGGGGCTTTCCGCAGCCGGGCCGTGTCACCGCGGCCCCGGCGATCGGAAGGCCCCTTTTTGCATTCAGCCGGCCCGCATGACGGGCAAGCGCGGGTCAACCGTGACGCTCCAGCCACCGCCCCGGCGGGCTCCCACCCTGACGACACCGACTTCCAAGGACGAGATGAAGGCCAACGGCAAACCTTCCGAGACTCCGCCGCCGGAGAACGAGGACATCGCCAAGCTGCTTCGCGCCTTGAACGAGGATCTGCGGGCCGACCCGCAGGACGAGGACGTGGAGTATGAGGAGGAGGAACCGGCGGGGCGCAGCCTGCCGCTGGGCAAGATCGCGCTCGCCCTGCTGGCGGCCGGCGGCATCGCCGTCGGCGTGGTCTATTTCGGCTCGGGCGATCCGGCACCGGTGACGACGGCCACCAACAGTTCGGCGCCGATGGTGCCGGCGCCGGCCATCACCCGCGCGCCCTCCTCCCCGGCCCCCGCACCGACCGCCGCACCGACCGCCACGGCCCCGACGACCGAAAGCCTGCCGGCTCCCGTCCAAACGGCACCGGTTCAGTCGGCACCGGTCCAGGCCGCGCCATCCGCCGCGCCGCCGCCTCCGGTCGCCGCCCTGCCCGCCAGCCCGCCGCCGGTCCTGAAGGTGCCGGAGCCGCCGGCGGTGCCAGCCACCGCCCCTGCCACCGCCCCTGCCACCTCGCCGAAACCGCGGGCCGCCGCCCCGACCGAGACCGCTCCTGCCGCGCCGGCCGCACAAAAGCCGGAGCCGACGAAGCCCGACGCGGCCAAGCCGGAACAGCCCGCCGCCGCGCCGAACGATTCCGGCTCCCTGCAGGCGATGCTGGCGCCGCCCAAGGATGCCGCGAAGCGTCCGCCTGCGGCATCGGCCGGCAATGGCGAGTCGAAGCCGAGCGCCAAGGCCCCAGCCCCGTCGGCAGCTCCCTCGGCAGCCCCCTCCGCCGCGCCGCCGGCCGGGCGCTATACCGTGCAGGTCGGCACCTTTTCGGTGACGGCCAACGCCGATTCGCTGGCCCAGCGGCTGCAGGGCGGCGGCTTCCAGGCCTATACGGTGGACTGGACCGACAGTTCCAATCGGTCCTGGCGCGCCGTGCGCGTCGGCGGCTTCCCCGATCCGGCCGCGGCCAAGCGCGAGGCGGAGCAGTTGAAATCGAAGATGGGGCTCAACCCGGTCGTCGTGACCACGCGCTGATCCCGGTCCGGGCCGGAGGCGATTCGCTGCCGGTTCTTGCCCCTGCGACACTGTGTCATCCAAACGAAAGCCCGGCGGCGACATTTGGTCGCGGCCGGGCTTTTTCTTGGGCTTAGTACCCCCGTTCTTTGGTCGGGGGAGCCGGGAGTGCCGCTTGATCCGTGCTTCTCTTTGCTCGTACCATGGACATTCCAGGGCACGAATGCATTGCCCCGGCCACAAATTGGGAAGCCGGCAAAAGACCGGCGTACCGGAGGACGCCCCGCCATGAAGCCGACCATCCTGGTTGTCGACGACGAGCCCAGCATCGTCCTGTCGCTCCAGGTCCTCATGCAGCGCGCCGGGTTCGACGTGCGCATCGCCCGCGACGGGGACGAGGCGCTGCGCTCGGTGGAGAATTTCACCCCCGACCTGATCCTGCTCGACGCGATGATGCCGAAGCGCGACGGCTTCGACGTCTGCCAGACCCTGCGGACCAATCCGGCCTGGAAATCGCTGCCCATCATCATGCTGACCGCGCGCAGCCGCGACGTCGAACGGCAGAAAGGCATGGCACTGGGCGCCACCGACTACATCACCAAGCCCTTCTCCACCCGCGACCTGCTGACCACCGTCCGCCGCCATCTGGGCCTGACCGCCGCGACCGGTGGCGGGGAGCCGTCGCCATGACCGCCCCCGCGCCCTCAGCCAATCCCCTGCCCCGCCGCATGATCCCGCTGGCCTTCCGCGCCGCCGGCCTCGGTCTGGTGGCGCTGGCGGTCGGGCTGGCGGCGGCGGTGCGCGGGTCGGACGCATCGGATCCGCTGCTGACCTATGCCGTGGTGATGACGGCGGCCTGCGCCACGGCGGTGTGGGGGCTCTGGCTGGCGGTCGACCGCTTTCTGCTGCGCGCCGCCGAGACCCTGAGCCGCGAGGCCGGGCTGATCGCCCATGGCAATGCGGAGGGGGCCGTCGGCGGCCGGGTGCCGCTCACCCGCTATGGCGACCTGCTGCCCATCGCCCGCGCGGTGAACGAGCTGTCGGACAAGCTGGCCCAGGTCCGCCGCGACATCGCCCGCACCGTCGCCGACCACACCGCCAAGGCGGAGGAGCAGAAGACCCAACTCGCCGCCGTCCTGCGCGACCTGCACGAAGGCGTTCTGGTCTGCAACACCAAGCACCAGATCCTGCTCTACAACCAGACCGCTCTCGACATCCTCCACCTTGCCGGTGACCTCGGGCTGGGCCGCTCGCTTCTGCATTTCGTGGTGGCGGAGCCGGTGACCCACACGCTGGAACGGCTGACCCTGCGCGTTCGCGAAGGCCGGCACCTCAACCACGAGCACGGCACCACCGCCCAGTTCGTCGGCGCCACCACCGACGGCCGCATCCTGCTGGAAGGCCGGATGAGCGCCATCCTGCAGGATCCCGACCCGGGGTCCGACGAGCCGCCGACCATCACCGGCTATGTGCTGACCCTGTCCGACGCCACCAGCGAGCTGGCCGCGCTTGGCCAGCGCGACGCCCTGCTGCGCGAGGCGACAGAGGGATTCCGCGCCCCCATCGCCAACCTGCGGGCGGCGGTGGAGACTCTGTACGACGCCCCCGACCTCAGCCCCGGAGACCGCGCCGCATTCGAAAGCGCGATGCTGGAATCCTGCGACAGCCTGTCGCAAAGGTTGGAGCGGGTGACGACCGCCTACCGCAACGTCGTCACCGGCAGCTGGCCGATGAGCGACATCCACTCCAACAACCTGATCAACCTCGTGGCCCACCGGGTTGGGGCGGAGACCGCCACCACGGTCACGCTGACCGGCCTGCCGCAATGGGTGCATGGCGACAGCCACAGCCTCGTCCTGCTGTTCGCCTATCTGATCGGGCGGGTCCAGGCGCTGACCGGCGCCAACGCCTTCGACCTGGAAGCCGCCGGGCCGCAGGATGGTGACCGCTGGGTCTATCTCGACCTCGTGTGGGAAGGGCCGGCGGTGCCCAGCGCCACGCTGGACGGCTGGCTGGACCAGACGCTGCCCGGCGGCCTCGGCGGCCTCAGCGCCGGCGACGTGCTGCAGCACCACCGCAGCACCGCCTGGAGCGAGCCGCTGCCGAACGACCTGCCCGGCAGTGCCGGCCGCGCCCGGCTGCGCGTGCCGCTGCCGCCGGCACAGTCGCCACGCACCGCCCAGCCGCGCGCACGGGCCGGCGCCCGCCCGGAGTTCTTCGATTTCGGGCTGCTGCACCAGCCTCTGGCGACCAGCGAGCTTGGCCGCACGCCGCTGGACCGGCTGCATTACGTGGTGTTCGATACCGAGACCACTGGCCTCTCGCCCAGCACCGGCGACGAGATCATCCAGATCGCCGCGGTCCGCGTCGTCGGCGGGCGCATTCTGACGGGCGAGACATTCAACACGCTGGTCGATCCCCGGCGGCCGATCCCGCCGGAATCGATCCCCTTCCACGGCATCACCGACGGCATGGTGACGGGCAAGCCGACCATCGACGCCGTGCTGCCGCAGTTCCGCAGCTTCGTCTCCGGCGCGGTGATGGTGGCGCACAACGCCGCCTTCGACCTGAAATTCCTGAAGATGAAGGAACGGGCGGCGGGGGTGTCCTTCGACTGCCCGGTGCTGGACACCATGCTGCTGTCCCGCATGCTGCTGGGCAATGACGGCGACCACACGCTGGACGGCATCGCCGAACGGCTGGGCATCGCGGTGGTCGACCGTCACACCGCGCTGGGCGACAGTCTGGTCACCGCCGCGATCTTCCTGCGGATGGTCGAGATGCTGCGCGAGCGCGACGTGCGGACGCTGGACGACGCCATCCGCGGCGCCAACATCCTGGTCGAACTCGCTGCCCGGGAACGCGCCTTTTGAGCGCGCCTGACGGTGAAGCGGGCCGGGACCCGGGCCGGGAATCTGGCCACGACACGGTCTCCGGCCGCCACCGCGACCGGATGATCGGCTTGTTCCTGCTGGCGGCGGCGCTGTTCAACCCGCCGCTGCTCGGCCTGTTCGGGGTGGAGGGGAGAGTCCTGGGGGTACCGGCGCTCTATGTCTGGGTGTTCGGCCTGTGGGTGGCGGTGATCGCGCTGGCCGCGCTGGCCGGCCGGAAACGATAGGGGCGCGGCATGGAGGTCGGACTGGATTGGACCGCCGTCCTGATCGCCGCCCTCGCCTACCTTTCCGCCCTGTTCGCCATCGCCCATTGGGCCGACCGGCGGGAGGCGGCGGGGCGAAGCGTCATTGCCTCGCCCACCGTCTTCGCGCTGTCGCTGGGCGTCTACTGCACGACCTGGACCTTCTACGGATCGGTCGGGCGGGCGGCGACGCTGGGCATCGGTTTCCTGCCGGTCTATCTGGGCCCCACCCTGCTGATGCTGCTGGCACCGCTGGTTCTGCGCAAGATCCTGCGGATCGCCAAGACGCAGCGCATCACCTCCATCGCCGATTTCCTCGCCAGCCGCTATGGCCACAGCCCGCTGCTGGGCGGGCTGGTGGCATTGACCGCGACCGTGGGCGTGACCCCCTACATCGCCCTGCAATTGAAGGCGGTGGCCGTCAGCTTCGACGCGCTGACCGGCGGCGGCGGGCTGGGTCCGGCGGAGGGTCCGTTTCTCGACCATGGCTTCCTGATCGCGGCGGTGATGGCGCTGTTCGCCATCGTCTTCGGCGCCCGCCAGATCGACGCGGCGGAGCACCATCCCGGCATGGTCGCCGCCATCGCTCTGGAATCCCTGGTCAAGCTGGTGGCTTTCCTGGCGGTCGGGCTGTTCGTCGTCTGGGGTCTGCAAGACGGTCTGGGGAGCCTGTTCGATGCCGCCGCCGCCCGTCCCGACCTCGCCCGCCTGATGGGCAGCGATCCGGCACTCGGCCATACGCCGGCGGGAAACGGGCCAGTGGGAAACGGGCCGTGGGGCGCCTGGGTCACCACCACCATCCTGTCGGCCGCGGCGATGCTGTGCCTGCCGCGCCAGTTCCAGGTGATGGTGATCGAATCGGTTGACGAGCGCCATCTGGACCGGGCGGTCTGGCTGTTCCCGCTCTATCTCCTGCTCATCAACCTGTTCGTGCTGCCGGTTGCCCTGTCGGGGCTGCTGACCTTCGGTGGACGGCTCGATCCGGACCTGTTCATGGTCGCCCTGCCGCTGAGCGGCGGAGCGGACTGGCTGGCGCTGCTGGCCTTCCTGGGCGGGTTGTCGGCGGCGGCCGGGATGATCGTCGTGGAGTCGGTGGCGCTGTCCACCATGCTGTGCAACGATCTGGTGATGCCGATCCTGCTGCGCACCCGGTCGCGGGCGCTGGCGCGCTCCGCCGATCTGGCGCCGCTGCTGCTGTCGGTCCGGCGCATCGCCATCGTCGCGATCCTGCTGTTCGGCTACGCCTATTTCCGGCTGGCGGGATCGGCCTACGCGCTGGTGTCGATCGGGCTGATCTCCTTCACCGCGGTGGCGCAGTTCGCCCCGGCCCTGATCGGCGGCCTTTACTGGCGCGGAGCGACCCGGCGCGGCGCCATCGGCGGGGTAACGGCCGGGACGCTGGTCTGGGCCTACACCCTGCTGCTGCCCAGCTTTGCGCGGTCGGGCTGGCTGCCGGCCAGCTTCATCGCCGACGGGCCATGGGGCATCGCCGCCCTGCGGCCCTATGCGCTGTTCGGGCTGGAGGGTTGGGATTCGCTGGCGCATTCCCTGTTCTGGACCGCGCTCGCCAACATCGGTGCTTATGTCGGCCTGTCGCTGTTCGACCGGCCCGGCGCTGCGGAGCGGGCGCAGGCCGCCGCCTTCGTCGATGTCTTCCAGTTGGCCCCGAACGGTGCCGTGCCGCTGCGGGAAGCACCACCGGACTGGCGCAGCGCCGCCAGCGTCGGCGACCTCACCCGCGTGGTCGCCCGTTTCCTCGGGCCCCAGCGCGCCGAGCGCGCCTTTGCCGGCGCCGATCCGGACGAGCCGGCCGGGCCGGAACGGCTGCGGCTGGCCGAGCGGCTGCTGGCCGGCGCGATCGGCGGGGCGTCCGCCCGCGTCGCCCTCGCCTCCTCCGTCTCCGCCGGGGCGGTGGAGGCGGCGGAGCTTCTGCGCATGCTGGACGAGACCAGCGACGTCATCGCCCACAGCCGCGAGCTGGAACGCAAGACCGCGGAACTGGAGCGCGCCACCGACGCCCTGCGCGCAGCCAATGAACGGCTGACCGAGTTGGACCGGCTGAAGGACGATTTCCTGTCCACCGTCACCCACGAACTGCGCACGCCGCTGACCTCGATCCGGGCGCTGAGCGAGATCCTGCACGACGACCCCGACCTCGAGTCCGACCAGCGGCAGGAGTTCCTGGCCGTCATCATCAAGGAGAGCGAGCGGCTGACCCGCCTGATCAACCAGGTGCTGGACATGGCGAAGATCGAGGCCGGGGCGCTGGACTGGCGCATCGAGACCATCGACGCCGGACAGGCGCTGACCGAGGCGGTCGCCGCGACGGAGGCGCTGTTCCTGGAGCGCGGCATCACCCTGTCGGTCGGCATTCCGGACCGCCTGCCGCCGGTGCGCGGCGATGTCGACCGGGTGATCCAGGTCGTCGTCAACCTGCTGTCCAACGCCGCCAAATTCACGCCGCCCGGCGGCCGGACCCGGCTGGAGACCCGGTTGGAAACTGGCTTCCTGCGGGTGACCGTGAGCGACAGCGGACCCGGCGTTCCGGCGAAGGACCGCGAACTGGTGTTCGACCGCTTCCGCCAGTCCGGCGACACGCTGACCGGCAAGCCGGCCGGCACCGGCCTGGGGCTGGCCATCGCCAAGCGAATCGTCGAGCATCTCGGCGGCCGGATCGGGGTGGCGGACGCGCCGGCCGGGCCGGACCCCGAGTCGGGCAAGGGCGCCGCATTCTGGTTCACCCTGCCGCTCGCCGGGAGCGCGGCCGATGTCCCGGAGCTTGGAGAGCGGCGGGAGTGATCGGGCACCGATCCGCTACAATGGTCTGGCGGGGCCGCAATCCCGTGTTATCCTGCAGGATATCCGCGCCCCACATCAAAACCCCACATTGAAAAAGGATTTCCGCTTGCGGTCCGGCCCAAGCTCTCGCCCCGAGCGGCATACAACCGATGGGGTGCCATACGCCACAGCCCTTCCCGTTCGGACGATGCGCGCTTATGGTAGGCTGCGCGGAACCGGGCGCCATGCGGGTCCGGCGGAGCGGCCCGCCTGTCGGGCGGGTTGGCGGTAGGAAGGCGGGATGGGCAAGATACTGGTTGTCGACGACGAGCGGGACGTCCAGACGCTGATCATGCAGCGTTTCCGCCGCGCCGTACGTGCCGGCGAACTGGAATTCCTGTTCGCCCATGACGGCAAGGAGGCGCTGGAGACCCTGCGCTCCCGTCCCGACATCGACATGGTTCTGAGCGACATCAACATGCCGGGCATGGATGGGCTGACCTTGCTGGACCATCTGCCGCAGGTGAATGCCGACATCCGGGCGGTGATGGTGTCGGCCTACGGCGATCTCGGCAATGTCCGCGCGGCGATGAACCGCGGCGCCTTCGACTTCATCATCAAACCCATCGACTTCGCCGATCTGGAAGCCACCATCCACAAGACGCTGGAGGCCTGCCGTTCCGTGCGCCGGCTGCGCGACGCGCTGCAGGAAACCCGGACGGCGGAGGCGGCGTCGCGCGCCCAGGCCGCCCGCCTGCGCCGGGTCCTGGACGGCAGCCCGATCGGCGTGGCGATCATCACGGAAAGCGGCGAGCTGCTTTACTGCAACCAGCGCTGCACCGACCTGTTCGGCGTGCCGGCGGAGACGCTGCAGCTTCACTGCGCCCCCACCCTGTTCCGCCATGTCCAGGACCGGCTGACGGGGCGGCCATCGGAAACCGAGGCCCTGTCGGCTTCGGAAGAGATCCATTACGTCCGCGAGGACGGGCGCACGGTGTGGATGGCGATGTCCGTCGACCGCACCAACTATGAAAGCAAGCCGGTCTTCATCGTCTGGCTCTATGACATCACCGAACGCAAGGTGCAGGCGGAAGCGTTGCGCCGTGCCAAGGATTCGGCCGAACAGGCGCTGGCCGATCTGGAACGCATGCAGTCCGACCTGATCCGGGCGGAGAAGATGGCGGTGATCGGACAGCTGATCGCCGCGGTCGCGCACGAGATCAACACGCCCGTCGGCATCGCGCTGACCGCAGCGACCCATCTGCAGACCGCGTCGGAAGCGATCATCCTGACCTTCAACGGCGGCCAACTGCGCAAAAGCGATTTCCAGGAGTATATCGGCACGGCCAGCGAGGTTTCGACGCTTCTGGTCGCGAACATCGAACGCGCCGCCGCCCTGATCCAGAGCCTGAAGCTGGTGACGGAGGGCAAGGCCAACTCCCCGCGCAGCCGCTTCGACCTGCGCGACTATCTGGCCGACATTGTGCTGGCGGTGCAGGTGCAGCCGGCCGCGTCCAGGCACCAGCTTGTGCTGGACTGTCCCGACGGCATTGCCCTCGACACCTACCCCGGCGCGCTGACCGAGGTGCTTCTGGCCCTGCTGACCAATGCCTTCGCCCACGCCTTCGAGACGGAACCGGCCGCGGCGGCCGTCGTGGAAGGCGTCGGTGCGATGGCCGCCGGCGGAACCGATGGCCTGGAAGAGGGGCCGGATGGCAGCCGGAACCGCCGGGGCCGGGTCACGGTTTCGGTCCGGCTGCTCGACAACGATCGGATCGAACTTGGCGTCTCCGACAACGGCCGCGGCATCCCGGTCGACATCCAGCCGCGGCTGTTCCAGCCCTTCGCCACCACCCGGCGCGGATCGGGCAGCATGGGGCTGGGGCTTTATGCGGCGTTCAACCTCGTTACCGGCAAGCTGGGCGGCGAGATCGACATCGACAGCGTGGTCGGCCGTGGAACGACCGTGATCCTGCGCCTGCCGCTGGATGCCCCCTGACACGGCTTGGATGACCACCTCGCAAGACCGATACGGGCGACGGGAAACAGGCGACGGGAAACGGACACGGACATGGACGATTTCACCAACCGTAAGGTTTTGCCGCCCCGATCCGTGCAGGAAGCCCTGGACCTTGGGCGCGTCTATCACGACCAGCTCGTCGCCGCGATGCCCGGTCTGCTCGTGCACTGCAACGACACCATTCTGCATTGCAGCGCTACCCTCGCCCGCCTGCTCGGATATGAGTCGGCCGAAAGCATCCAGGCACTGCCCGGCGCCATGACGCTGGTCCCCGAAGACGACCGGCACACGGAACAGGATGTCTACACGCGCTGCCTGAAGGGATTGATCCGGTCGCAGGTGCGCCGGATCAAGCGTCACCGCGCGGACGGCAGCGTCCAATGGTTCGACCAGCTCATGGAGTCGGTGGACTGGGGCGGCCGGCCGGCGGTGATGGAGATGCTGACCCTGATGCGCCCGCTGGCCGCCAATGCCGAGCTGCCGCACCAGGAGCAGTTGTTGCAGGCGGCGATCGACGCGATGCCGAACGGCGTCCTGATGTTGGATCGCGACCTGAATGTCGAAGGCGCCAACAGCGAATTCTATCGGCTGTGGGATTATCCCATCGGCATGTTCCCCCCCGGAACGGCCGTTGCCTTGATTTTGACCTACAACCACGCACGCGGCGATTATGGCGACGTTCCCTGTGAAGAGACCGTCGCGGAATTGTGCTCCCGTTATCTGGTCAAGGGGGTCTTCAACTCCGAGCGCCGCGTCCCGAACGGCCGCACCCTCGATATTCGCACCGCGCCACGTGCCGATGGCGGCTATGTCATCACCCACCATGACATTACCGACCGCAAACGCATCGAAGATGAACTTCGGCAAGCCAAGGAGCGTGCCGAAGCGATCCTGAAGGAACTGCGTGAAACCCAGCGGCAGTTGATCGTGCAGGAAAAGATGGCCGCACTGGGCCAACTGACCGCCGGAATTGCCCATGAATTGAAGAACCCACTGAACTTCGTCAACAATTTCGCTGAGCTTTCGGGAGAATTGCTGGACGAGTTGCTGGAGCTGCTGGAGCCGCTGAACGGCCATCTGGATGATGCCACACGTATCGATGTCAACGACCTGGCCGGCAGCCTGCAAGGCAATTTGCGCAAGATCGCCGACCATGGCCGGCGCGCCGACGGCATCGTCAAAAGCATGCTGGCCCATTCGCGTGGCGGCGGTGGCGAGTGGCAGGCGACGGATCTGAATGCGCTGGTCGACGAGGCGTTGACCCTGTCCTACCATGCCTTCCGCGCCCAGGATCGTGCCTTCAACGCCATATTGGAAAAGCACTTCGACCTTGTGGTCGGCGAGGTGAAGCTGGTGCCGCAGGACGTGTCGCGTGTCCTGGTCAACCTGTTCACCAACAGCTTCTACGCCATCCGGAAACGCCAACTGATCTGCGGCGACCCGAATTTCGCGCCAAGGGTCGACGTTACAACCTCTGCAAGCGCCGCCGACGTGTCGATCCGAATCCGGGACAATGGCATCGGCATGTCGCCGGCCGTCCTCGACAAGCTGTTCACACCCTTTTTCACCACCAAGCCGACCGGGGAGGGGACCGGGTTAGGCCTTTCGCTGAGCTATGACATCGTGGTACATCAGCACAGGGGGCGATTCGACGTGTCCAGCGTCGAGAACGACCACGCCGAATTCACAATCACGCTGCCACGTGCAGCGACCGCGGTGTCGTTAGGGGAGCGCCGAAAGACATGACCCTGGGAATTCTTGTCGTCGACGACGAACCCGACATCGAGGATCTGTTCCGCCAGCGCTTTCGTGCCGAGCTCCGCCGGGGTGAATTGGTCTTTCATTTCGCCGCTTCGGCCGAGGAAGCGTTGCAGAGTCTGAACTCCGGACTGCAACCGGAGGCGGTGCTCGTTCTTAGCGACATCAACATGCCGGGCATGAGCGGGCTGGACCTGCTGGAGCGCCTGCGGGTCGACTCGCCGGACGTGCCGGTCATCATGGTCACCGCCTATGGCGACAACGAGAACCGCCGCCGGGCGCTCGACATTGGTGCCGCGGATCTGGTGACCAAGCCCGTCGATTTCGTCGCGCTGAAAAAGCTGGTCCACAGCGTCATCGAGCAGAAAAGCGCCGCCTGACGGGGCATCCCGGTCCATTCCGTTCATGCCCCGCACACGGCGGTGATGTCGGTCAGTTCGGATGATGCGCCGGTCGCGCAGGACGGGCAGTGCGGGTCGACCGGAACCGCGATCTCGCTGAACTCGCCCCGCAGGCCATCATAGAGCAGGAGGCGGCCGGCCATCGGCTCTCCCAGCCCCAGCAGAAGCTTGATCGTCTCGGCCGCCATGATGGTGCCGATCACGCCGGGCAGCACGCCCAGCACGCCGGCCTCGGCGCAGGACGGCGCGTATTCGGCCGGCGGCGGTTCCGGGAACAGGCACCGGTAGCACGGGCGCACGCCCGGCGCGGCGCGGCCGAACACGGAGACCTGGCCTTCGAACCGGAAGATGGCGCCGTAGACATTCGGCACGCCAAGCCGCAGGCAGGCATCGTTGACGAGATAGCGCGTCGGCAGATTGTCGGATCCGTCGACCACGACGTCATGGCCGGCGAGCAAATCCAGCACGTTGGCGGCTTCCAGCCGGGCTTCGTGGGCCACCACCTCGATGGTCGGGTTCAGGTCGAGCAGCGCGGTGCGTCCGCTCTCCACCTTGCGCTGCCCCAGCCGGCTTTCGGCATGCAGAATCTGCCGTTGCAGGTTGCTGCGCTCCACCCGGTCGTCGTCGATCAAGGTCAGCCGGCCGACGCCGGCGGCAGCCAGATACAGCGCGATCGGCGACCCCAGGCCGCCGGCGCCGATCAGGGCGACGCGGCTGCGCAGCAGCTTGTGCTGTCCGGCCTCGCCAACCTCGGGCATGGTCAGGTGACGGCGGTAGCGCTCGCGCTGGGCGGCGTCGAGCCGCGGCGGCACCTCCACCGGCAGGCCCGCGGCCTTCCAGGCGGAGAAACCGCCGGCGACCGAACGCACATCCCCATAGCCCAGCCGCAGCAGATCCTCGGCCGCGAACAGCGACCGGGTGCCGCCGGCGCACATCAGCAGGATCGGGCGCGCCGGATCGGGCGCCGCGTCTTCGATGCGCAATTCCAGGAAACCGCGCGGCAGGCGCAACGCCCCGGCCGGCGTGCCGGTCGCCGTCTCCTCGTCCTCGCGGACGTCGACGAGCAGGGCGCCTTCGGCCTGGAGGGACTGTGCCTCGGCGGCGGCGACCTCCGGAATACGGGCGCGCAGGTCAGACAGGCGCCGGTCCTTCAAGCTCATGACTGCTCCTCAACCACCCGCCAAGGCGACCATCAGCGTCAGGGTGGCGCCGGCCGGCACTGCCGCCTCCAAGCCACCCAGACGCCGCACGTCGTCGCGACCGAGATAGACGTTCACGAAGCGGCGCAATTCGCCCTCCGCGGTGAACAGCCGGTCACGGAACGCCTCCTGCCCGGCGGTCAGCGCCGCCAGCGCCTCGCGCACAGTGGCCCCCGGAACCGCCACCTGATCCTTCCCGCCGACGAAGCCACGCAGCGGGGTCGGAATGCGAATCGTCACCTCGGTCACGCCTGCATCTCCTCTTCGGGAAGGGCCTCCGCGGCCTTGCCAAGCGCCGCCTCCGCCTCGGCGGCCAACCGGCGGAACAGATCGCGCACCTGCTTGGCCCGCATCAGGTCGATGCGCAGGTCGAGCACGTCCTTGAAGCCGTTCTCGTTGGCCCAGACGTCGGCCGGCGCATCCATGCGGCAGTTGGTATGGGCGAGATGGTCGGCGATCAGCTCATCGATCGAGTCGGTCGGCTGCTGGCTGTTGTCGCCGAAATGGAGCGCCATCACCTGTTCGATCAGCGCCGCCTCCTCCGCCGTCGCCTCGTACAGCCCGCGCAGGCGCAGTTCGTTCAGCACCGGCTTGGTCGTGCGCGCCAGCATGCGGCGGGGGATCAGCCAGCGGATCATCGCCCGCTCGACCGCCAGTTCATGGATCAGTTCGGCGAATTCGGCGTCGGTCAGGTCGTTGCGGCGACACCAATCGGCCAGCGCCTCCGGGCTGCCGAGCTTCCTTGCGTTGCAAAAACGCCAGACCTCGGCATCGACCGCCGCCTGATCGACGGTCACGCCGACCACCTCCGCCAGTTGAATGATCAACAGCCGGCCGAGCGCCGCCTTGTTGATCTGGGCGAAATCCGGACGGTGCAGCGCCGCATGGCTGGCAATTTCCGACAGCGGCACGCTGTACCCGCCATGGGCGACGCGCCGGTCACGCTCGTACAGAACGTTGAATGCGTGCGAGGCGTTAAAGGTGAAGGGGGCCGGACGCGGCGGCATGATCAGGCTGGCGAGATGGCTCAGCAGCGCCTCGGCGTCGCGGCGCTTCTGGTCGACCGCACCGACCGCCAGGAAGGCTTCGATCCGCTCCGCCTCCGCGTCGGTCAGCCCGGCATCCGCCCAGATGCGGTCGCGCTTGCGGTCGGTGAAGTAGAGCCGCTTCGCCGCAGCAATCACCCGATCGTGCAGATCGGCATCGACCACCCCTGCCGCCCGCGCGGCCGCCATGCTGGCGCGCAGATTCACCAGTGGCTCCGACAATGGGAAATAGCCGTCCTCCGGTCCGGCATGGGCAAGCGCGACCTCGTCGTCGCCGGTCAGGCGGCCGTCGATGAACTGCCGCGCCACCTCGCCCACCGGCACCATGCCGAAGGGATGGCACTCCGCAGCCCGCAATGCCCCCATGCTGGAGGCGCCATAGACGGCGACCCCCTGATGCAGGGCGAACAGGATCTCCTTGTGCCAGACCGATAGCGACTGGCCGAACACGCCGTCGATCAGGGCGATCACGTCCGGGCGATGAATGGTCATCGCGCTGAGGACGTCCGCCTGCGCCGCCGGCGGCAGATAGATCGCGTCGGGCAGCAGCGCCCGGGCGTCGTCCAACGGCATCGTCGGGCCGAGGAACACGCAGATCTTCATGCGCCCCTTCCTGTTCATGCGACCGCTCCCAGCAGACCGGCCTGCGCCTGCAGTGCCTTGGCAAAGGCCAGGGGGCGTGCGCCCGGGGTGTAGAAATCGAAAAGATAACCTTCCAGACCGGGCACCACCACCCGCACGACCGGAATGCCGATCTCCGGCTGGGTCAGGTCGAAGACCAGGGCCTGTTCGATGCCGGACCGGCGCAGAACCTCCAGCAGCAGCGCAATATCGCCCTCGAAGGTCGGCGCCGAAAGATTCGCGTGACGCCGGCCGTCCACGTTGCACGGCGTGCTTTCCAGCGCCGCGATTTCCGCCGTGCCGTCGGCGTTCTGGTTGCGGATCAGGTCGCGGCGGAAGAAGTCGTCCCGCGATCCCGCGATCAGCACGAGGCGCGACTGCACCGCTTCGGTCAGGGCACGGCACATGGCGACCGCCGGCTCCAGATGGCTGCCGTAGCCGCGATGCATGCCCGTCTTGCGGACATCCCGGTCATAGACCATCGCCATATAGCTCGGCACCCCCATGTCGGTGGTGACGTCGAACAGCAACGGACAGATGCCGGCTTCATCGAAACGGCGCAGCAGATCGAGGACGGAGGGCGCGTCGATGGTCGACAGGTCCACCCGCGGCATCGGAATGCGCAGCGCGTCGCTGGCATAGCGCCAGCACGCCACCGAGTCGCGCTCGATCACCTCGTAGAGGCCGGCGGCGATCGCCTCAAGGATGTGGTTGCCGCTGGCCAGTCCGTTGGTCCCCATCGCATAGAAGCTGCGCAGGCCGGGCCGGGCGACCGGATTGCTGTAGAGGCCGACGGAGGTCCACGGCGCGGCGACCGGGCGTCCGTTCATCAGATCCCAGCCCCAGGTCCAGAATTCCGGATTGTCGGGACGAAAAGCTCCGCCCTTGGTGCCGGGGATCCGGTCGAGCGGAATGCGCCCGTCGGCGGGCAGCTGGTTCCAGCTGACCTCCAGATAAGGAAGCTGCAACGTCTCGGCGTGGTAGAACTCGATCGCCTCCATCGCAGCCGACACGGTGGCGGCGGCAAGGCTGAAGCCCTTGCCGGCACTGCCCGACAAGGTGGGGCTGTTGGGCCGGTGACCCAGCACCGTGTGGATGCCCAACCGGTCGAGCCCGGTGACGTCGGCCAGCCGGGTGATCCCGCAGCGCGCGAAATGGGGGGAGATACGCACCAGCGTCTCTTCAGGCGTCGCCGTGCGATGGGTGCCCAGGAAGAAGCGCTTGGCCGCATTGTGGACGGTATCGCCCAGCCGGATACCGAACGGCGCCGCTCCATTCGGAGCGGGAGAGACACCGGGCTGCAGTGCGGCCGGAGGCGGCGATGCCGGGCGGCTTTGATCGAACGAAGCGTTGACTGGCATGGGTGCGGTCTGGGCCCTCGGCTGCGGCCGGTTCGGAAAGGGACGTCAGCATTCATCGTCCCACCGCGATCGGCAAGAGCCAACTCGGCGGAACCACTCAGCGGAACTAGCGTGACGCGGGGGCCGGACGCCGCGAGGACGCCGACCCCCTCGACATCACGACTTGACCGGCGTGTCGTCGTCGGTCGCCGCCGGATTGGCCGTGCCCGCAGCACTGGCCGCAGGGGACGGAGCGCCCGCCGCGGCAAACCCGGCCATGCCAGCAGCGCTGGCCGCAGGAGACAGTGCACCCGCCGCAGCGAACCCGGCCATGCCAGCAGCGCTGGCCGCAGGCGACGGAGCACCCGCCGCGGCAAACCCGGCCATGCCCGCAGCGCTGGCCGCAGGAGACAGAGCGCCCGCCGCAGCGAACCCGGCCATACCCGCAGCGCTGGCCGCAGGAGACGGTGCGCCAGCCGCGGCGAACCCGGCCATTCCCGCGGCGCTGGCCGCAGGCGACGGTGCGCCAGCCGCAGCGAACCCGGCCATGCCAGCAGCACTGGCCGCAGGAGACGGTGCACCAGCCGCAGCGAACCCGGCCGTGCCAGCGGCGCTGGCCGCAGGCGACGGAGCGCCCGCCGCAGCGAACCCGGCCGTACCCGCAGCGCTGGCCGCAGGCGACGGAGCGCCAGCCGCAGCGAACCCGGCCGTACCCGCAGCGCTGGCCGCAGGCGACGGAGAACCCGCCGCAGCGAACCCGGCCATGCCCGCGGCGCTGGCCGCAGGAGATGGTGCGCCAGCCGCAGCGAACCCGGCCATGCCCGCAGCACTGGCCGCAGGAGACGGTGCGCCTGCCGCAGCGAACCCGGCCATACCCGCAGCGCTGG
>NZ_LGQU01000180.1:0-26346 GCF_003115935.1 Azospirillum sp. TSH20 | reverse complement strand
TGAGAGGCCCGTCGGCCCAGACGGTGTCGCCGCCCTTCAGCAGGTAGCGGCCGGTCAGGTCGGCGGCGGTCAGGTCGTCGTGGCAGGATACGGTGTAGAGCGGCCGGCCGAGCTTGGCGGCCATATGGGCGACGAAGCGGGTCTTGCCGCAGCCGGTCGGCCCCTTCAGCAAAAGCGGCAGGCGGTGGGTGTAGGCATGCTCGAACAGCGCGCACTCGTCGCCCGTCGGCTGATAGTAGGGCAGATCGGCGCTGTTCGCGGCATCGACGGTCTCAGGCACGACAGCAAGGGGGGGGGCGAGGGTGGCGGCGCTGCGGATCATGGGAAACTCCTGAAAAACGGACGGCCCCCGCCGCGGATGCGAACGGGGGCCGGAGGTTCGAGGCTTACTCGGCCGCCTGGAGGCCGCCGGCGACGGCAACCGGGCGCTCTTCACGGGCCGGGCCGAAGATGGCGTAGAGGTAGACCACCACGCCGATCCCGACGGCGACGCCGCCGCCCAGACGCAGCCAGTAGAACATGGCGATCTGTTCCTGGACCTCCATGTAGCCCAGCCCCATCACGCGCTGCAGGTGGGTCTGCACGATGCCGGCGGCGGTCAGGGCGAAGGTCATGAAGGCCATGCCGCCGCTCATCAGCCAGAAGCTCCAGATGTTGAGCGTCTGGTTGTAGGGCGCCCGGCCGCGCAGGTAGGGCATGGCGTAGGTGATGATGGCGAGGTTGATCATCGCATAGGCGCCGTAGAAGGCGAGGTGCCCGTGCGCCGCGGTCACCTGGGTGCCGTGGGTGTAGTAGTTGATCGGGGCCAGCGTGTGCAGGAAGCCCCACAGCCCGGCGCCGAAGAAGGCGAAGACCGCGCAGCCCAGCGACCACAGCATCGCCGCCTTGTTCGGGTGACGGCGGCCGCTCTTCCACACCATCAGGAAGGCGAAGACGACCATGGTGAAGAAGGGAGCGACTTCCAGCGTGGAGAACAGCGAGCCGATCCACTGCCAGTAGCCGGGCGTGCCGATCCAGTAATAGTGGTGGCCGGTGCCGAGGATGCCGCTGAACAGGGCCAGGCCGACCATGGCGTACAGCCACTTCTCGACCACTTCACGGTCGACGCCGGTCATCTTGATCATCAGGAAGGCGAGGATGGAGGCCAGCACCAGTTCCCACACGCCCTCGACCCACAGATGGACGACGTACCACCAGTACATCTTGTCCAGAGCCAGGTTGCCCGGGTTGTAGAAGGAGAACAGGAAGAAGATGGCGATGCCCCACATGCCCACCAGCAGGATGTTGGTGATGACCGTGCGGCGGCCCTTCAGCACCGTCAGCGTGACGTTGTAGAGGAACATCAGCGCGACGACGACGATGGCGGCCTTGATCCACAGGGGCTGTTCGAGGAACTCGCGCCCTTCATGGATGCGGAAGACGTAGCCGACGACGGCGGCCAGCGCGCCGAAGACGAACAGGCCGAGCTGGATCAACGCCAGTTTCGGGCTGTGCAGCTCGGTTTCAGCCTCTTCCGGGATCAGGTAATAGGCGGCGCCGAAGAAGCCGATCAGCAACCAGACGATCAGCGCGTTGGTGTGGATCATCCGGATGATGTTGAAGGGCAGCAGCTCCGACATCGTGTTGGGCAGAACATAGACGGTGCCGGCCAGGAGACCCACCAGGATCTGCACACCGAACAGCCCCATGGCCGCCGCGAAGTAATAGAGGGCGACTTTTTGTGATTCGTACTTCATGACGAAAATCTCCTCAGCCCGACAGCTTGGGCGGCCAGTTCTGGGTGTTGATGCGGCTGGTCCATTCCAGGAAGGCGGCGAGATCCTCGACCTCCTTCTCAGACAGGTTGAACTGCGGCATCTGGCGCCGGCCCTCGATCCCGGAGGGCTGGGCCGCCATCCAGGCCTTCAGTGCCATCACCGCACCTTCGGGGTCCTTGTCGCCGCCGTAACGCAGCCAGACGTTGCCCAGCTCCGGTGCGAAATAAGCGCCTTCGCCCAGCAGCGTGTGGCAGTTGATGCAGGAATTCTTTTCCCACACATGCTTGCCGCGGGTGACCGCCTCGGTCAGCCCCTTCTTGTCGGTGCTGGTGTTGACGATGTAGTTGTGGCTAAGCGCGGTCATCGTGACAAATGTCGCAAAGAAAAATAGCGATCCGCCATAGAAGATGTTGCGCGCGGCCGCCTTGGTAAAGCGTTCGGTCATCGCTTGGGATCCCTGGAAGTCTCGATCTGTCGGTCGAGTGGGGTCGGTTCGGGAGGCGTTGGTTGCGCGAAGCCGCAGTCTGGAAGCAAGGGGCCGGAAGACGGGCGTCGCAGCGTCTTACCGCCACGGGTCAGGCGAATAATTGACCGTGGAGGGAGGGCATTCCTTGACCGAGATCAAGCCGAATGGGGGATGGCGGACATATCATTCGCATACGTGATGCCAAGGTTTGAACACGGGATTTGGAAATGGCCGACATCGAGATGACGGGCCTGGAAATGGCGGGCCCGGACGAAAGGGCGAGCGGCCTTGCCGCCCTGCCCGGCAACCTGATGATGTGGATCCTGATTTTCAGCGAACTTGCGGTGTTCGGCGCAGCCTTCATCGGCTTCGCCGTCGCCCGCGTGCTGGACCCGGCGACCTTCGCCGCGGGTCAGGCCCATCTGAACGGCACGGCGGGCGCGCTGAACACCATGGTGCTGGTCACCAGCGGCTATCTGGCCGCCCGCGGCGTCGCCGCCGCCCGGCGCGGCGCGGTGGCGCAGGCCCGCCGGGCGATGCTGATCGCTGCGGCGGTCGGATCGGTGTTCCTGGCGGTGAAGGCGATGGAATATTCGGCGACGCTGGGCGCCGGCCTGACCATCGACACCAACACCTTCTTCACCCTCTATTTCCTGCTGACCGGCTTCCACGCCCTGCATGTGGTGCTGGGAATCGTCATCCTGCTGCTGGTCAGCCGGTCCGGCCCCGACACGCTGGTGGAGAATCTGGAGACGGGCGCGGCCTTCTGGCACATGGTCGATCTGGTCTGGGTGATCCTCTATCCGCTCGTCTATCTTATCCGTTGAGGAGACCGGTCATGACGTTTCTCAAGAAGATCGACCGGCTGACGCTGTCCTGGCTGGTGCTGATCGGCCTGACCCTCGTCACCCTTCTGTTCGCCCGCCATGGCGATGCGGGCGGCAATGTCGGGATCGCCGGGGCGGCGCTGCTGCTGGCGCTTGCGGTGACGAAGGGGCGGGAAATCCTTCTGCATTACCTGGAACTGGACCAGGCCGGCCCGGGCTGGCGGCTGGCGATGACCGGCTGGCTGGTGCTGCTGTGCGGGGTCATCCTGCTGGTCACCGCCGCCGGAGCCCTGGGCTGGATCGGCCCGCACTGAGTCCCATCATCAAGGAAAGCCGGCAATGACCGAAGCCAAGCTGGGCCTGATCCTGACCAGCGTCGCCGTCATCGTGGTGGCGGTGGCGCTCTACCGCCAGCGCGCGCTGGGACGCAACGGGCTGGTGACGGTGATCGCCGCCACCGCCGCCGTCTTCGCCGCGATGTTCTTCACCCAGTGATCCCGCTCACGCCGTCAGAAGCGTCTGCACCAGTTCGGAGTCCGGGTCCGTCAGATCGTCGATGACGTCGAAGTGGTGTCGCGCCTCGGCCAGACGCAGCGCGGTCGCCACCCCCAGCCCGAGCCAGACGTTGGCGAGCAGTTCCGACTGACGGACGAACTCCGGCCGCTCGGCTGCCCCCACCCAGCAGGTGATGCCGGTGCCCGGCCGGGGACGCAGCAGGGCCGGGCTTTCCGCCGCGGCCTCCGCCTCGTCCAGCCGCAGCGTGGCGTTCATGCCGGTGTTCAGCAGCGGGCGCAGATCGTGCAGGCCGCTGATCGAGACGACATGCCCGACCCGATCCTGGACCTCTTCCGACAGCGGGGCGTCGGCGCAGGCGAGCCGGCTGACCAGATGACCGCCGGCGGAATGGCCGGTCAGGCGCAGCGGCCCGGCCTCAGCCGCCGCGATGGCCTCCACCGCCCGCGCCACCTGCCGGGTGATGCCGGCGATGCGGTTTTCCGGACAGAGTGTATAGCTCGGCATGGCGACCGCCCAGCCGCGCGCGAGCGGCCCGGCGGCCAGATGCGACCAGCGCCCCTTGTCGAAGGCCATCCAGTAGCCGCCATGGACGAAGACCACCGTTCCCTTGGGCGCCCCCTCCGGCCGGAACAGGTCGTAGCGTTCCCGCTCCCCGTCGCCATAGGGCAGGTCCAACTCCGCCCGGCCGGCGCCGGCAATCTCCACCCGGAAGGCGGCAGCCCGCTCCGCCCATCGCGCGGGGTAGGTGTCGCCGCCGGGGATGTAGGCGCTGTTGCTGTAGGCGTCGTCCCAGTCCACGATCCTTTGCAAACCCGTCAAAGCACCGTCCTCACCCGCCAGAGTTCCGGGAAAAGCTCCACCGCCAGCATGTTGCGCAGGTAGGACACGCCGCCGGTGCCGCCGGTGCCGCGCTTGAAGCCGATCACCCGCTCCACCGTCGTGACATGGTTGAAACGCCAGCGGCGGAAGTAATCCTCGAAATCCACCAGCTTCTCGGCCAGTTCGTAGAGCGGCCAATGGGTTTCGGGCGATTGGTAGATCACCCGCCACGCCTCAGTTACGCCGTCATGGGGCTGGTGGGTCTGCGAGACGTCGCGCTCCAGCACCTCCGCCGGGACGGGAATACCGTTGCGGGCGAGCAGGCGCAACGCCTCGTCATACAGGCTGGGGCGGGACAGTTCCTGTTCCAGCAGGGCGTGGATTTCCGGACGGTGGGCGTGGGGCCGCAGCATCGCCGGATTGCGGTTGCCCAGCAGGAATTCGATCTCCCGGTACTGGTAGGACTGGAAGCCGGAGGACTGGCCGAGATCGTCGCGGAAGCGGGTGTATTCGCTGGGCGTCATCGTGCGCAGCACGTCCCAGGCCGAGTTCAGCTGTTCGAAGATGCGGGCGACGCGGGCCAGCATCTTGAAGGCGGGCGACAGCCGGTCCTCGCGGATCGCCTCGCGGGCGGCGCGGATCTCGTAGACGGCCAGCCGCATCCACAGCTCCGACGTCTGGTGCTGGATGATGAACAGCATCTCGTCATGGGCGGTGGAACGCGGGACCTGCGCCCCAAGGATGCGGTCAAGCTGCAGATAGTCGCCGTAGGACATCCGCCCGTCGAACGCCATCTGGGCGCCCTCGTCCGCTGGATCGTAGGGCTTCTTCGTGTCCTGCCCGCTCATGTCACAATCGCCTTCTTGTGGTATTCGGGCCGGTCCCAAAGCCCGCCGTCCATAACCTGCTTCAGAATCGCGACCGCGCCGCGCACCTCCGCCTCGCCGATGTAGAGCGGGGTGAAGCCGAAGCGCAGCACGTCGGGCGCGCGGAAGTCGCCGATCACGCCGCGGTCGATCAGCGCCTGCATGATGGCGTAGCCCTGGGGATGGCGGAACGACACCTGGCTGCCGCGCCGGGTGCCGTCGCGCGGGGAGGCCAACTCCAGCATCGGGCATTGCGCTTCGACCAACTCGATGAACAGATCGCCCAGCATGATGGAGGCGCGGCGGATGTCGGCCATCTCGACATTGTCCCAGACATCCAGCGCGGCGTCGAGCGCGGCCAGCGCGATCACCGGCGGGGTGCCGACGCGCATCCGCTCCACCCCGGCACCGGGGCGGTAGGAGGGGTCGAAGGCGAAGGGCGCCTCATGCCCCATCCAGCCGGACAGCGCCGGCCGCGCGGTTTCCGCATGTTGCGGGGCGACATAGATGAAGGCCGGGGCGCCCGGCCCGCCATTCAGATATTTATAGGTGCAGCCGACGGCGAAATCCGCCCCGGCGCCGGCCAGATCGACCGGCAGCGCGCCGGCGGAATGGGCGAGGTCCCACACCGTCACCACCCCCGCCGCATGGGCCTTGGCGGTCAGCGCCGCCATGTCGTGCAGGCGCCCGGTCCGGTAATCGACCTGGGTCAGCATCAGCACGGCGACATCCTCGCCGATCGCGGCCTCGACCTCTTCCGGCGCCGCCACCTTCAGGACATGGCCGCGGCCCAGCGTTTCGTTCAGCCCCTCCGCCATATAGAGATCGGTGGGGAAGTTGCCGCTGTCGGACAGGATGACGCGGCGGTCCGGCAGCATCGCCAGCGCGGCGGCGAGTGCCTGATAGACCTTGATCGACAGGGTGTCGCCCATCACGACGCTGCCCTCGGGCGCGCCGATCAGGCGGGCGATGCGGTCACCGAGTTTACGTGGCTGCACCATCCAGCCGGCGCTGTTCCAGCCGCGGATCAGCTGGCCGCCCCATTCATCGGCCAGGGTGCGCGCCACCCGCTCCTCGGCAGCGACCGGCAGCGGCCCCAGCGAGTTGCCGTCGAGGTAGATCACCCCGTCCGGAATGCGGAAGCGGGCGCGGGTCTTTTGAAAATCGGTCATCGATCTGACTGCTCCTTCCCGGTGAAGGATGCCCGGCAATTGGTGGCATTGCAAATTGTCGCGACGCTCAAGCGTATGAGACGAAATGAATTCACCATTGTCCCGGAGGCCGCGAAAGTGGAGGATCGCACCGGCCGGATTTCACAGCCGCCATCACCGCCACCAAGGACCGGACGCACCGCCATGTTCAACGCGCTTTCCCGCCAGCCCGACGACGCCCTGCTCGCCCTGATTGGGCTGTACAAGCAGGATCCGCGGCCGGGCAAGGTCGATCTCGGCGTCGGGGTCTACCGTGACGAGGAGGGGCGCACCCCGGTCTTCCGCGCGGTGAAGGCGGCGGAACGGCTGCTGCTGGAGGGGCAGGACAGCAAGTCCTACCTGGGGCTGGAAGGCGACGCGGGCTATCTGGAGCGGCTGTGGTCGCTGGTCGGCGGCGAGGCCGGCACGAAGGTCACCGCCGCCGGCGTGCAGACCCCCGGCGGGTCGGGCGCGCTGCGTCTGGCCGCCGACCTCGTCCTGCGCGGCGGATCGAAGCGCGTGCTGGTCGGCCAGCCGACCTGGCCCAACCATGTCGGCATCTTCGCCGCCGCCGGGCTGGAGGTGGTGAGCCATCCCTTCTTCGACACCGCCAGCCAGACCGTGCTGTTCGACCGCATGGTCGCAGCGTTCGAAGCGGCGCAGCCCGGCGACGTCGCCCTGCTGCACGGCAGCTGCCACAACCCGACCGGCGCGCCGCTGTCGCTCGACCAGTGGAAGACCATCGCGGCGGTGCTGGAGACGCGCGGCGTGCTGCCGCTGGTCGATCTCGCCTATCAGGGCTTCGGCCGCGGGCTTGACGAGGATGCGGAGGGGCTGCGTTACCTGATCGGCGCGGTGCCGGAAACGCTGGTCGCCGTGTCGTCGTCCAAGTCCTTCGGCCTCTACCGCGAGCGCACCGGCGCCATCTTCGCCGTCGCCGCGGCGCCGGCCGCCGCCGAGCTTGCCAAGTCCAACCTGATGGCGCTGGCCCGCACCAGCTATTCCATGCCGCCCGACCATGGCGCCGCGGTGGTCCGCACCATCCTGAGCGACGCCGCCCTGACCGCCGACTGGACCGCCGAGCTGGACGGCATGCGCGCCCGCATCACCGGCATCCGCCGCAAGCTGGCCGCCGGACTGGCCGGCGCCTTCCCCGCCCTGAGGGCGGTGGCGGAGCAGGAGGGCATGTTCTCCCTGCTGCCGCTGACCGAGGCGGAGGTGCTGCGCCTGCGCGCCGACCACGCCATCTACATGCCGACCTCCGGCCGCATCAACATCGCCGGCCTGAAGACGGCCGAGGTGGACGACGTGGTGGCGAAGTTCGTGGCTCTTCGTTAAGTCGGGAGAAGACGACGATGGCCGCGACCCTCCAGGCTCCGCCCGCCGCGGTGGAGCGTCACCAGCTGTATGAAGACGCGCTCGCCATGCTGATGGGCACGCTGTTCATCGCGCTGGGCATGCTGATCTATTCCAAGACGATGCTGCTGACCGGCAGCACCGCCGGCCTGGCGCTGCTGCTGAGCTACGTCACCAAGGTTCAGTTCGGCATCATCTTCTTCGCGATCAACCTGCCCTTCTATTGGCTGGCCTGGAAGCGGCTGGGCTGGCAGTTCACGGCGCGCACCTTCATCGCCGTGGCGCTGGTGACCCTGTTCTCCCGCCTGACCGACCAGTGGGTGGGCTTCACCCATCTGGACCCGGTCTATGCCACGGTGGTGGGCAGCGGGCTGTGCGGCACCGGTCTCTTGATGCTGTTCCGCCACCGCACCGGCCTTGGCGGCGTCAACATCCTGGCGATCTACCTGCAGGAGACCTACGGTATCCGCGCCGGCTATTTCCAGCTGGGAGTCGACCTCGCCATCCTGGGCGGCGCCTTCTTCGTTCTGGCGCCGGACCGGCTGCTGCTGTCGATCCTGGGGGCCGTCATCGTCAACGTCACGCTGGCGATCAATCACAAGCCGGGGCGTTATCTCGGCATCAGTTGAGGCGTGAAATCCTCCTCTCCCCCCGGGGAGAGGGAACGTCTGTCAACGCCCGCAGCAGGCCTTGTGCTTGCGCCCCGAGCCGCAGGGGCAGGGATCATTGCGGCCGACCTTCACCACCCGGCGCGGCGGGTCCTTCGGGTTCAGGACGCTGTCGACGTAGAGCCAGCGGCCATCGACCCGGCGGAAGCGCGACCGTTCGTGCAGCGGCCAGTCCTCTCCGTCGCGGCGAAAGGTCAGGAAGAACTCGACCATGCCGTCGTCGCCGGTCTCCTCCGCCTTCATGACGGTCAACGGTCCCCATTCGCACTCCTCCGCCATCCGTTCGGCGTCGGCCCGGCTGAAGGCGGCGTGGGTTTCCGGGGCGCAGCTGCGCTCGATATGGTCGATGTCGTGGCGGACGAAGGCGGTGTAGCGCGACCGCATCAGCGCTTCGGCCGAGGGGGCGGGCTGCCCGGCCAGGATCGGGCCGCAGCAGCGGTCGAATTCAAGACCCGAACCGCAGGGGCAGGCGGACATCACGATACGGTTCCTTCCATAAGCATGGAGCCAAGAGCATCAAGCCGCGGCCGGCGGCACGGTGCCTGTCAAAACTTAACGCCGTCTCAACATTTCCCGCCGGATCCTGTGACCCGGGTCGGCGATATTGACGCTTGGCGTGGGCATCGTCTAGATCGGCCGGCCTTGCAAAAAGGCTATGGCGCAAACGGGGTGTGGCGATGGGCGCGCGGTTCGGCAGCACGATGACGGCGACGGGCGAGCGGCGGCGGCTCAACCTGCTTTTCAGGTCCCTGTCCGGCCGCCATGCGGATGTGGCGACGATGCGGCTGCCCACCCCCCGCGCGGTTCTGCTGCGGTTGGCCGGTGCCGCCCTGTTCCTGGCGCTGGCGGTCGGCGGCATCGCCTTTCTGGTCGAGGTCGAGATCGCCGATGGCCGTGTGGTTGAACTGGCGCGGGAGGAATCGGCGGCTTTCCTGACCGAAGCCCGCTCCTCGCTCGCGGCCGGCACCGCCGATTCGGAATTGGAAGCGTCGCTCCAGCGCTTCATGGCCAGCCGCAACGGGCTGTACCTGAACCATGGCGACGGCCGCTTCATCGTCGCGGAGCTTTATGCACCGGATCAGCGGAAGACGGCCGAATATGTCGCACCCGGCGCGGAATGGGCGGAACAGCGCCTGTCTTCCACCCGGCACGGCTTCCCCACCGACGGTGACGCGATCTACGACCGCTTTACGCTGGACGGCCATATCTTCATCCAGACGATGGAACCGCTGCTCGATTCCGATGGCCGCCTGCTCGGCTATTTCGAAAGCGTCTTCCAGCTTTCGGCCCGCCGGTCGCACGAAATCCTGCGCGACACCGCCACGGTGGTCGCCGTGTCGTCGCTGTCGGTGCTGGGGACCGCGCTGGTCCTGCTGCCGATCTTCGGGGCCTACAACCGGGGCATCCTGCGGCTGTCGCGCGGCCTGCTCGACGCCAACATCGGCATGCTGACCGCGCTGGGCAGCGCCATCGCCAAGCGCGACAGCGACACCAACGCCCACAATTACCGGGTGACGGTCCTAGCCATCCGTCTGGCCGAGGCGCTGGGGTTGGAGGAGGCGGCGATCCGGCAACTGGTGAAGGGCGCCTTCCTGCACGATGTCGGCAAGATCGCCATCCCCGACAGCATCCTGCTGAAACCCGGCAAGCTGGATGCCGAGGAGTTCGCGGTGATGAAGACCCATGTCGTCCATGGGCTGGACATCGTCGGCTCGTCCGACTGGCTGGCCGACGCGGCCGACGTGGTCGGCGGCCACCACGAGAAGTTCGACGGATCGGGCTATCCGCGCGGATTGAAGGGGGACGCGATTCCGATCGCCGCCCGCATCTTCGCCGTCGCCGACGTGTTCGACGCCCTGACCTCCCGCCGCCCCTACAAGGAGCCGATGTCCTACGCAACCACCATGGGCATCCTCGCCGACGGGGCCGGCAAGCATTTCGACCCGGACGTGCTCGCCCGCTTCACCGCCATCGCCGCCGGCCTGCACGAACGGCTGACCGAAATGGGCGACGACGGGGTGCGGGAGGAGCTGAGCAGACTGGTGATGCGCTATTTCAAGCTGGCCTGAGCCGGCTCAAGCGGTGAGGCCGCGCAGGAACAGGTCCACCGCCTTGTCGACGAAGGCGTGGCGCTCCTCCTCCGTCGGTGCCGGACAGAGGCCGAGTACCAGCTGGCAATAGGCGCCGCCCTGCATGGCGGCCAGGAACTGGCGGGCGACGAAGGCCGGATCATCGGTGACGATCACCCCGCGCTCGGCCAGCCGGGTGAACAGGGCGACGAAATTGGCGATCCCCTGCTCCGGTCCCGCCTGGAAATAGAGCTGGGCGGCCAGCGGCATCCGCGTCGCCTCCCCCACCACCGCCTGATGGACACGGATCGCCGCATCCGACCAGAGCAGGTCGGTGAAGCGGCGGCCGACCTGGATCAGGACGTCGCGCAACGGCAGCCCATCGAACATCTCCGCCGAAAAACGCAGGCCGCGCCGCTCGCATTCGGCGGAGATCACCGCGGTGTAAAGCTCCTCCTTCGACGGAAAGCGGGTGTAGAGGGTGGTCTTGGACACCCGCGCCTGCTGCGCCACCTGATCCATCGACGTGGCGGCATAGCCAAGCTCCAGAAAGACCTCCCGCGCCGCGGCGACGATCTGTTCCGCCTTCGCATCATGGGACACGGGCGGGTGAGACGCTCTTTGCTCCGATGACTGCACTGAACTGTACCGTTCACTCTTGACGTGGGATTGGTGCCGGAGTAGGACGGTAGCAGTACGATACAGTCCAGTCCAGTGGGGAGACGTGGTATGGCCCGATTCCGCGAAAGGCGGCTTGCGTCCGCCGTCATGGCGACAACGGCGCTGCTGACGGTGGCGGGCCTGCTCGCCGGCTGCAATGAAACGCAGTCCGCCTCCACCCCGGCGGAGGGAGAGGTGCGGCCGGTCCGCATCGCCACCGTGGCACTGGAACCGCTGGTCGACAGCGTGCGCTACCCGGCGGTGATCCGCCCGCGGGTGGAGGCCGATGTCGGCTTCCGCGTCGGCGGTAAGGTGACCGCCCGGCTGGTGGAGGTCGGGACCCGCATCGAACCCGGCATGCCGCTGGCCCGGCTGGACCCGACCGACCTGCAGCTGCAGATCCGCGCTGCCCAGGCGCAGCTCGCCTCGGCCCAGGCCGACGCGGCCAACGCCCGCAGCGATTTCCAGCGCTACGCCAGCCTGCGCCAGGGCGAATGGACGACCCGCCAGGAATATGACCGCCGCAAGACCACGCTGGACAAGGCCGACTCCAAGGTGCGGGAGCAGGAGGCGCAGCTGCGCGTCCTCACCAACTCCGCCCAATATGCCACGCTGGTGGCGGATGAGGCCGGCGTCGTCACCGCGACGCTGATCGAACCGGGACAGGTGGTGGCCGCCGGCCAGACCGCCCTGCGCGTCGCCCGGCTGGGCGCGCTCGAAGCTGTGGCGAACATCCCCGAGCAGAGCGTCGGCGCCCTGCCCCGGCAGACGCTGTCGGTCGAGCTGTGGTCGCACCCCGACCAGAGCATCGCCGGCACCTTGCGCGAGGTCTCGCCCAGCGCCGATGCCGCGACCCGCACCTTCCAGGCGAAGATCGCCCTGACCGATCCGCCGCCGACGGTCCAGCTCGGCATGACCGCCACCGTGACCTCCGCCGCCGGCCATGGCGCCCCGGTCGCCCGCCTGCCGCTCAGCGCGCTGACCCAGCGCGAGCAGACGCCGGCGGTTTGGGTGCTTTCGGCGCCGGACGACCGGCTGGAGCTGCGCCCGGTCACCGTCGCGGCTTACGCCGGCGACCTCGCCCTGATCGGCGGCGGGCTGAAGGACGGCGAGCGCGTCGTCACCGCCGGTGTGCACAAGCTCGACGCCGGCCAGAAGGTCCGCGTCTGGACGGAGCCGGCACGATGAACCACGCCCGCCTCAACCTGTCGGCCTGGGCGCTGGCCCACCGCACGCTGGTGCTGTTCATGATGCTCGCCAGCGTGCTGGCCGGCGCTCTTGCCTACAAGACACTGGGCCGGGCGGAGGATCCGTCCTTCACCTTCAAGGTGATGGTGGTGCGCACCCAATGGCCGGGCGCCACCGCGCGCGAGGTCGAGCAGTTCGTCACCGACCGCATCGAGAAGAAGCTGGAGGAGGTGCCCTATTACGACGTCGCCCGCAGCTATTCCAAGCCCGGCGAGTCGGTGGTCTTCGTCCAGCTGAAGGACTACACCCCGCCGAAGATGGTGCCGGACCTGTGGTATCAGGTGCGCAAGAAGATCGGCGACATCCGCTACACCCTGCCCGACGGCGTGGTCGGTCCCTTCTTCAACGACGAGTTCGGCGACGTCTATTCGGCCATCTATGCCTTCATGGGCGATGACTTCACCCCGGCCCAACTCAAGAAGGTGGCCGAACAGGCGCGTGCCCGCCTGCTGAAGCTGCCGGGCGTCGAGAAGATCGACCTGATCGCCCCGCAGGAGGAGCGCGTCTATGTCGAGATCTCCAGCCAGCGGCTCGCCAGCTTCGGCCTGCCGGTGGAATCGGTGATCCAGGCGCTGCAACGCGAGAACGCCATCGCCGCGTCGGGCGACGTCGATACCGGATCGCAGCGGGTCTATGTCCGCCTCGACCTCGGCCTCGACACCGCGGCGGCGGTGCGCGCCATTCCGGTGGAGAGCGGCGGCCGGCTGCTGACCATCGGCGACGTGGCGGAGGTCAAGCGCGGCTATGTCGAGCCGCGACGCTACACCCTGCGCTACAACGGCCGCGACGCCATCGGCATCGGCGTGGTGATGGCGAAGGGCGGCAATGTCCTGAAGCTGGGCGAGCAGCTCGACGCCGCGATGGAGAAGGTCCGGGCCGAACTGCCGGTCGGGCTGGAGGTGGCGCAGGTCGCCGACCAGCCGAAGGTGGTCGAGCATTCGGTCGGCGAGTTCATGGAATCGCTGGCCGAGGCGCTGGGCATCGTCATCCTGGTCAGTCTCGTCAGCCTGGGCTGGCGCACCGGCATCGTCGTGGCGCTGGCGGTTCCGCTGGTGCTGGCGATGACGCTGGTGGCGATGCAGCTCCTGCACATCGACCTGCAGCGAATCTCGCTGGGCGCCCTCATCATCGCGCTCGGCCTGCTGGTCGACGACGCCATCATCGCGGTGGAGATGATGGTGGTGAAGATGGAACAGGGATGGGACCGGTTGAAGGCCGGCGCCTTCGCCTACACCTCCACCGCCTTCCCGATGCTGAGCGGCACCATCGTCACCGCCGCCGGCTTCGTGCCGGTCGGCTTCGCGGCGTCGGCGGCCGGCGAATACACCAACTCGATCTTCTGGGTGGTGGCGCTGTCGCTGCTGCTGTCCTGGGTGGTGGCGGTGATCTTCACCCCCTATCTCGGCTGGCTGCTGCTGCCCAAGCCCAAGCATGTGGTGCCGGACGGGCACGAGCTGGACATCTACGACACCCGCGCCTACCGCGTCCTGCGCGGCATGATCGAAGCCTGCGTGCGGGCGCGCTGGGTCACCATCGGCGTGACCGTGGCCGCCTTCGTCACCGCGCTGGTCGGCTTCGGCCATGTCCAGCAGCAGTTCTTCCCCTCGGCCAGCCGGCCGGAGCTGCTGATCGACATCCGTCTCGCCGAAGGCTCCTCCTTCGAGGCGACCGCCGCCGAGGTGAAGCGGATGGAGGCGGTGCTGGCCAAGGACCCGGACGTCGAATACTGGGTCGCCTACACCGGCGGCGGCTCGCCGCGCTTCTACCTGCCCTTGGACCAGCAGCTGGAGACCGCCAACTTCGCCCAGTTCATGGTGATGACCAAGGGGCTGGAGCAGCGCGAGCAGTTCATGCAGCGGCTGGAGCCGAGGCTGGAATCCGACTTCCCCGCCGCCCGCGTCCGCATCAGCCGGCTGGAGAACGGCCCGCCGGTCGGCTACCCGGTGCAGTTCCGCGTCACCGGGGAGGATCCGGCGACCATCCGCAAGATCGCCTATCAGGTGCGCGACACCATGCGCGCCCATTCCAACACCGCCAACGTCCATCTGGATTGGGACGAGCTGTCGAAGCGCGTCCGGCTGGAGGTCGACACTGCCAAGGCGCGCGCGCTGGGCGTGTCGAAGCAGGATTTGTCCAACGCCCTGCAACTGCTGCTGAACGGCATGTCCGTCACCCAGTACCGCGAGGGCACGGAGCTGATCGGCGTCCTGCTGCGCACCACGCCGGAAGAGCGGATGGACCTGTCGCGCCTGGGCGAGCTGAACATCCGCACCAGCCGCGGCACCACCGTTCCCCTCAGCCAGGTCGCCAGCGTGCGCTATGAGCTGGAGGAACCGGTGCTGTGGCGCCGGGCGCGCGAGACGACGATGACGGTCAAGGGCGACGTCACCGGCGGGCTGCAGGCCCCGGTGGTCAGCACCCAGCTGAACGCGCAGTTGAACGCGTTGCGCGCCACCCTGCCCGACGGCTATGCCATCACCATGGGCGGCGCCATCGAGGAAAGCGCCAAGGGCCAGGACTCGATCAACGCCATGATGCCGGTGATGCTGCTGATCATGGTCACCACGCTGATGCTGCAGTTGCAGAGCTTCTCGCGTGTGTTCATGGTGTTGCTGACGGCACCGCTGGGGCTGATCGGCGTCACCGCCTCGCTTCTGCTGTTCAACCTGCCCTTCGGCTTCGTCGCCATGCTGGGCGTCATCGCGCTGGCCGGCATCATCATGCGCAACTCGGTCATCCTGGTCGACCAGATCGAACAGGACATCCGCGGCGGCCGCTCACGCTGGGACAGCATCGTCGAGGCGACCGTCCGCCGCGCCCGCCCCATCGCGCTCACCGCCGCCGCTGCGATCCTCGCCATGATCCCGCTGACGCAGAGCGTGTTCTGGGGCCCGATGGCGGTCGCCATCATGGGCGGTCTGGCGGGCGCCACCGTGCTGACGATCTTCTTCCTGCCGGCGCTCTATGCGGCCTGGTTCCGCGTGCCCCGGCCGGAGACGGAAGAGGTGGAGGACGACGGCATGGGCGGCGCGCTGCCCAGGCCGGCACTGGGGGACTAATAGTCTACTCTTTCGCTTCAGCTTGACCACGGTCAAGGGGTGTGCGCGCAACCCATGACAAGGTGGCGCCACAATCGATCTCCCGATTGCATCATCAATTGCTGATGATCCTCTTTCGTACTGTAACTCTGCGCCCGGAGGCCCCCGCCTCCGGGCGCATTTTTTTGGCCAAAAGCCGCCTCAGTCCGCCCGCCGTCCCGCCACCGCCAGCGTCAGCCGGCCGACGCTCGGCCCCTCCCGCAGAAGGCGCCGGCCGCCCACTTCGATCCGGCGATAGGCCGGGCCGGCCATCAGAAGGCAGGCGGTGACCATCGCCACCAGCAGCGCCATCGACCAGCCGCCGGGCAACGCCTTCCGGTCGTAGATGCCGAGACCCAGCCCGAGCACCCTCGTGGTGGCATATTCGACGAAGCCGTGGATCAGATAGAGTGAATAGGACACGTCGCCCAACCACACCAGCGGCCGGACATTCAAGGCGCCCGCGGCACGGCCCCGGTTGGCGACCGCCGCCAGAATGAGCAGCGCGAACAACGGCACCGCCAGCAGGTCCGGTCCGCCGCTGTGCAGAAGCAGCAGGATCGCCAGAACGATTCCGGCCATCGTCAGGTCACTCGACAGCAGCGACGCGGCAAGCCCGCTGCGGAAGGCACTGTAGAGCAGCGTGCCCAGCAGGAATTCCGGCAGGCAGCGCAGGAGGGTCTGCGGCCCGTCCCACTGGTTCAGATTGTCCTGCGTCGCCCAGGCCAGCAGGCAGAGCGTCGCCAGCGCACCGGCCGCCATCAGGGCCTGCGTCCGGCCGTTGGACCGCCAAACCCAGGGCAGCGCGAAGGGGAAGACCAGATAGGCCATGAATTCCAGGCTGATCGACCATGCCGGATAATTCCAGCTCAGCACGCTGGCATAGAGGCCTTGGAGCATGAAAAGGTTGGCGACCAGCGCCCAGATCGATTCGGCGCCCTTCAGCGGGATCGCCGGGAAGCTGCCGGTGGCGGCGTACTCCACCGTGCGGACGGCCAGCGCCGTCGCCACGAACAGCAGCAGGACCGCCAGATGCAGCGGGTAGAGACGGGCGATCCGTGCCCTCAGGAAGCTCCAGTATTTGTCGCCGACCGACCGGCTGAAGGTGTCGTGATAGACATGGGTCAGCACGAAGCCGCTGAGCATGAAGAACAGGTCGACGGCCAGATAGCCCTTCTGCACCAGATGCGTGTAGCTGTCCGGGTGCAGGTTGGGGAAATACTGGAAGCTGTAATGGTACAGCACCACCCACAGGGCCGCGATGCCGCGCAACGGGGTCAGGGAGTGCAGGTGACGGGGTTGGGTCTGCGTGCTCATGGCGCAGGCTCCGGCCGGTCAGGCCGATGGGACCCGTCCCGTTGGCATGCCGCCGGACGCGGCCATCGGCCGCTCAACCGTCAATACCGCACCCAGGTTCCCGCCGAGATCCTTCGAAATCACGTCGCCCTCCAGCCGTTGCGCCGCGCACGCCTGCCTGTTCGCAGGCGAAAAAGCGGCCCTATCGCGGATTAACGGCGGAGGTGAGGATTGGTTTCGTGGCTGGCTGTTACAGAATAGGGACCATCACAGGAAGAAGACCAGCGTGGTCAGGCCCAGCAACGGTACGAGAATGCCGCAGGACCATGCCATGTAGCCGAAGAAGCTGGGCATGGCGACGCCGCGTTCCTCGGCGATCGCCTTGACCATGAAGTTGGGGGCATTGCCGATATAGCTGTTGGCGCCCATGAAGACCGCACCGGCGGAGATCGCGGTCAGCGTCAGCGACAGGTCGGTCATCAGCGGCTGCGCCTCGCCGCCGGCGGTGTTGAAGAAGATCAGGTAGGTGGGGGCGTTGTCGAGGAAACTGGACAGGATGCCGGTCGCCCAGAAATAGGCGGCCGGGTTGGGTTTCCCGCCCTCGTTCACCGCGGAGATGATGGCGCCCAGCGCGCCGTCGGTGCCGGCCTTCAGGATGGCGATGGCCGGGATGATCGTCAGGAAGATGGCGGCGAACAGCTTCGCCACCTCCAGGATCGGGCCCCAGCTGAAGCCGTTCAGGCGGCGGCTCTGCTTGCTGGTCAGCGCCAGCGACAGGCCGGTGATGCCCAGCAGCAGCAGGTTCGACACGATGGTCTCCAACTGCACCGTCACATGGTACAGCGTGACCCCCACGCCGGGATGCCAGACGCCGCTCAGCAGAACCGCACCGATGATGGCGACCAGCAGCAGCAGGTTGACGCTGCCCTCGATGCGGATCGGCTCGCGCTCGTGAACGCCCTCGATCAGCGGATGCTTGCCGGGGTCGCGGGTGTGCAGGACGAGGTCCAGCACGAAATAGATCACCAGCAGCAGACCGGCCAGGAAGGACATCGGCGCCAGCAGATGGACCGTCGGCCAGAAGAAATCGACGCCCTTCAGGAAACCGAGGAACAGCGGCGGGTCACCCAGCGGCGTCAGCGATCCGCCGACATTCGACACCAGGAAGATGAAGAAGACGATGGTGTGGACCCGGTAGCGCCGGTGTTCGTTCGCCCGCAGCAGCGGCCGGATCAGCAGCATCGAGGCGCCGGTGGTGCCCATCAGGCTTGCCAGCACCGTGCCGAGCGCCAGCCCGACCGTGTTGGCCGCCGGGGTCCCCACCAGCGACCCGGTCAGCCGCACGCCGCCCGCCACCGTGAACAGCGCGGTCAGCAGCACGATGAAGGGGATATATTCCAGCAGGACCGTGTGCAGCAGCTCGTAGGTCGCGAGGTCGATCCCGAAGGTCGCGGCGAAGGGCACCAGGAAGGCCAGCGCCCAGGCCGCCGAAATCTTGCCGAAGTGATGGTGCCAGACCATCGGGGCCAGCAGTGGGAACAGCGCGATCGACAGCAGGATTCCGGCGAAGGGGACCACCCACGCGGCACTCAGCAGCCGCCCGTCCAGATGCGGCACGCCGCCATGGGCAACCTCCGCCGCCACCTCCGCCGCCTGGACTCCGTGCGTGCTCAGCAGCACGCCGCCGACGGCGAGCGCCGCGCCGAGGGCGGCCGGAAGGAGGGATGGGCGGCGTTGGTGCGTGGGGGAATTGATCATCGGTCCGGATGGTAGGCTGACGAAAGGAACGGGAGTATGCGGATTGACGCAGCGTAAGCCAAGCCGGAAGGGGCGTTGACCACACGAACTTTCGTAGGCGGGGGCGTTGCCGCCTACGGGCACGCCCGCATCGCCACGGGTTGATCCTTCACCCCGATCCAGCCCGACAGCGGCCGGCAGTCCGTACCCGCGCACAGCCGATGCTCGCCGGTGAAGTTTGAGGCCGCCAGCGTTACGCTGTCCTGCAGCGGCAGGTCGGGCGTCCAGACCATCCAGCCGTCGCCGGTCAACCGGGCGTCGGGGCCGGGTTCCATCCCGGCGCCGGTGCCGCGGATGCGGGCCTCGCTCGGGCGCAGCCGGCCGGCCTCGACCGCCCAGCTCTCCCGCCACTCCGTCTTCTCGATGGAGTGGGTCCAGGACAGGATGAACTGCGTCCCCGGCAGCGACGCCAGCAGCGCGCCGCCGAGGGCGAACAGGCAGAGACCGGCCACGGACTACGAGACGGCGGCCGCAGCCGGTATGCTGCGGCGCCGGTGTTGCCACAGCAGGAACAAGCCGGTCATGACGAAGGCGGCCTCGTCGGTCAGCGGCAAGGCGACCACGAACAGGAAGGCTGTCAAAGCGGCATAGACCCGGGCGACCAGCGGCAGCGGTGTCCAGAAAAAGCCGATGGTTGCGGCCCCCCACAGGGCGATGGCGACGCAGGCCTTGACGAACACATAGGCCACCGCCAACCAACTTCCGGTCTGCATGACCAGAGCCGGGTCGTAGACAGCCATGAAGGGCACGACATAGCCCGCCATCGCCACCCGCGTCGCAATCCAGCCGATGTCCATGTGATCGGCCTTGCAGATCGACGAGGCCGCCAGGGCCGCCAGAGCCACCGGCGGGGTCAGGTCGGCCATGATGCCGAAATAGAAGACGAACATATGGCTGACCATCAGCGGCACGCCCATGGTCAGGAGGGCCGGCGCGGCGATCGACGCGGTGATGATGTAGTTCGCCGTCGTCGGCAGGCCGGTTCCCAGCACAATGCAGGCGATCATGGTCAGCACCAGCGCCGCCAGCAGGTTGCCGCCCGACCAGTCGACGATGGTGGAGGCGAAGCTGGAGGCGAGGCCGGTCAGCGTCATCATGCCGATCAGCACACCGACGAGCGCACAGGCGACACCGACACCGACAGCGTTCTTGGCGCCGTCGGCGATGCTGTTCACCACCAGCGTGAGCGTCTCCCGGCCGCCCTTGAACATCAGGCACGGGATGATGAGCAGCACGACCATGGTGAAGGCCAGATGCTCGGTCCGGAAACCCAGCTTCCACAGGCCGGCCGCCACCAGCCCGACCGCCACCCAGAAGGCGACCCGCAGGGCCATCGGACCGATTTTGCCGACGATGGCCGTGCCCAGGATCAGCGCCGCCGTCGCCGCGATGCCGATCACGCCTGCAAACAGGGGCGTGAAACCCGAAAACAGCAGATAGACCAGTGCCGCCAACGGCATGATCAGGTACCAGCCCTCCACCACGGCGCGAAGCGCGCTGGGGCACTGGTCCTTCGGCAGGCCGACGAGGTTGCGCATGCCCGCCTCCAGATGGACCATCCAGAAGGCGCTGCCGAAATAGAGGATCGCGGGAATCGCGGCGGCTATCGCCACCTCGCTGTAAGGCACGCCGATGGTTTCCGCCATGATGAAGGCCGCAGCCCCCATCACCGGCGGCATCAGCTGCCCGCCCATACTGGCGGTGGCCTCCACCGAGCCGGCGAAGGCCGGGCGATAGCCGAAGCGCATCATCAGCGGAATGGTGAACTGCCCGGTGGTCAGCACATTGGCGACGCCCGACCCGTTGATGGTGCCCATCAGGCCGGAGGAGATCACCGCCACCTTCGCCGGCCCGCCCTTGGCATGACCGACGAGACCGAGCGACACGTCGTTGAACAGCTTGATCATGCCGGCGCGCTCCAGGAAGGCGCCGAACAGGATGAACAGGAAGATGTAGCTGGCCGACACGAAGGTCGGCGTGCCGTAAATCCCCTCGGTCGACAGATACAGGTTGTCGATCACCTGATCGATGTCATAGCCGCGGTGGGCAAGACCGAAGGGAAGATGGCGGCCGAACAGGGCATAAGGAATGAAGATGCCGCACATGATCGGCAACGCCAGCCCCATGATCCGCCGGGCGCCCTCGAACACCAGCGCGATCGCGATGGTGCCGACGATCAGGTCGGTGGTGTTGGGGTCGCCCGCCCGCTGGATCAGGTCGACCTCGAACACATAATGGTAGAGACCGACGCCGAAGGCGGTCAGGCCCAGCAGCCAGTCGTACCAGGGAACCCGCCTGCGTTCCGCCGTCTGGCGGAAGCCGAACAGGGTGAAGGTCATCAACAGCAGGAATCCGACATGGACCGCCCGCACCACCATGGTGGACACCGGGTTGAAGGCGGCGGTCCAGATCTGGAAGGCGGAGAAGGCGACCGCGATGGCGAAGACCGCCCGCCCGTCGAATCCTTCGAAAGCGGCGACCGTGGACGGATTTTCCCGGTCGATGGCCTGGCGGATCTCGGACTCCGCCTGTTTCTTCTGTGCGCTCACTACGGCTTCTCCGCCAATTCCTTTCTTAAATAAGGCCCGTTTCTTACATCAGCCCCTTTTCCTTGTAGTACTTGACGGCACCGGGGTGGAACGGCACCGGCGACTGGGTGGCGGTCTTGTCGAGCTTGATCTGCTTGGCGGCGACATGGGCGGCGGCCAGCGCGTCCAGATTCTCGAACAGCGTCTTGGTCATCGCATAGGCGGCGTCGTCCGACACCCCGGAATGGCTGACCAGCAGGTTGCGGACCGCGGCGGTCGGCACATCGGCATCCTGGCCGGGATAGGTGCCGGCCGGGATCGTCTCGGTGATGTAGGCGGCGTCGCCGACCTTCTGCACCACGTCGGCCGGGATGCTGACGACGGTGATCTCCTGCGACGACGACAGATCCTTGATCGCCGCCACGCCGAGGCCGGCGGAAATCAGCGTCGCATCCAACTGGCGGTTCTTGATGAGATCGACCGATTCGCCGAAGGGCAGATATTCGGTCTTGGCGAAATCCTTGTAGGCCAGGCCGGCGGCGTTGAAGATGGCGCGCGCGTTCAGCTCCGTCCCCGACTTCGGCGCGCCGACCGACACCCGCTTGCCCTTCAGGTCGGCCAGCGTCTTGATGCCCGATTCCTTGGCAGCGACGACCTGGATGTAGTTGGGATAGATGGCGGCGATGGTCCGCAGCTTGTCCAGCTTCTGCTTGAAGCCGACCTCCTCGTTGCCCTTCCAGGCATCGCTCAGCGAATCACCGAGCGTGAAGCCGATCTCGCCACGGCCGGCCTGCAGCAGGTTCAGGTTTTCCACAGACGCCTTGGTCGCCTGCGCCGTCACCTTGGCCCCCGGCAGCGCCTTGCCGTACACGTTCGACAGCGCCACGCCGAGCGGATAATAGACCCCGCTGGTGCCGCCGGTCAGAACGGTGATGAAGGTCTCCGCCTTGGCCGGCAGGGCGGCGAGTCCAAGGCTGACGCCAAGGCCGGCGGCCGTGCACAGGGCCAGAAGGTGACGCTTCACGGATGGGCGATTCATAGCGGCTCTCCCCATTATCGTTGCTGCGCCCGGATCGTTGCCGGGCGGATTTGTTTGCACACCCATAGCCATGGGCAGCCCCAACCCACTGTAACGCGCCACAAAATTGCGCGCCAGTACGTACAATCCGACATAAGGACCGTTCACATGCCATTCTTTCGGCCAAGGCATGCACAGGCTCCTTGACCTCGACGGGCAGACACCCCCTATCCTTGTGGCGGAAGACCGCCGGCCGAAGCGGACACCGGTATAGCCTCAGGGCCTGCCCCCGGCCGGCGGCGCGTCGAACGACAGTGAACAGTCCCAACTGCACGCCATACGACTGCAAGCCAGACTTCAGCCAGCGGGAGGAAAACCGATGTCCTGTACCGTATCGATGACCGTCAATGGCAAGACGGTCTCGCGCGAGGTGGAGGAGCGAACCCTGCTCGTCGCCTTCCTGCGCGAGCATCTCGGCCTGACGGGCACCCATGTCGGCTGCGACACCAGCCAGTGCGGCGCCTGCGTCGTCCATGTCGACGGCCGGTCGGTGAAGTCCTGCACCGCGCTGGCCGTCCAGGCCAACGGGGCGGAGGTGACGACGATCGAGGGGCTGGCGGCGGCCGACGGCACGCTGCACCCGATGCAGGCCGCCTTCCGCGAGCATCACGGCCTGCAGTGCGGCTTCTGCACGCCGGGCATGGTGATGAGCGCGGTCGATCTGGTCCGCGAGAACCCGAATCCGACCGAGGCGGAGATCCGCGAGGGGCTGGAGGGCAACATCTGCCGCTGCACCGGCTATCACAACATCGTCAAGGCGGTGAAGGCGGGTGCCGAGGCGATGGCGGGGGCGCAACAGGCGCCGGTCGCGGCCGAATAAGGGCGATAAGCCCAACAAGAAGCAGGCATTTCCGCATCTTACGCGTTCCTGTGGGAGGAAACACGAGATGGCGAACCCCAATGGCATCGGCGCCTCGGTGCGCCGGCGCGAAGACCAGCGCTTTCTGACCGGCCGCGGCAACTACACCGACGATTTCAAGCGCCCGAACATGACCCATGCGGTGCATGTGCGCTCCCCCTATGCCCATGCCCGCATCCTGGGCATCGACTTCGCCGACGCGGCAGCGATGCCGGGCGTGGTCGCCGTGCTGACCGGGGCCGACATGGAGGCCGACAAGGTCGGCAGCCTGCCCTGCGGCTGGCAGATCCACTCCAAGGACGGCTCGCCGATGAAGGAGCCGCCGCATTATCCGCTGGCGCGCGACCGCGTGCGCTATGTCGGCGACGCGGTGGCCGTGGTGATCGCCGAAACCCGCGAGCAGGCGCGCGACGCCGCCGAGATGGTGGTGGTCGATTACGAGGAACTGCCGGCGGTGGGGTCCTCCACCCGCGCCATCGACGGTGCTGCGCCGCTGGTGCATGACGATGCGCCGGGCAATGTCTGCTACGACTGGCATCTGGGCGATCAGGCCGCAGTGGACGCCGCCTTCGCCAACGCCGCCCATGTCGCCAAGATCGATCTGGTCAACCAGCGTCTGGTCCCGAACGCCATGGAGCCGCGGGCGGCGATGGGCGAGTACGACCAGTCCAGCGGCGAATACACCCTGACCACCACCAGCCAGAACCCGCACGTCACCCGCCTGCTGATGGGCGCCTTCGTGCTGGGCATTCCGGAGCACAAGCTGCGGGTGGTGGCGCCGGACGTCGGCGGCGGTTTCGGGTCGAAGATCTTCCATTACGGCGAGGAGGCCGTCGTCACCTGGGCGGCGCGCAAGGTTGGCCGGCCGGTGAAATGGACCGCCGACCGCTCTGAAAGCTTCCTGACCGACGCCCATGGCCGCGACCATGTCAGCCATGCCGAGCTGGCGATGGACGCCGACGGCAATTTCCTGGCGCTGCGCGTCTCGACGCTGGCCAATCTCGGCGCCTATCTGTCGACCTTCGCGCCGTCGATCCCGACCTATCTCTACGCCACCCTGCTGGCCGGCCAGTACAAGACCCCGGCGATCTATGCCGAGGTCAAGGCGGTCTTCACCAACACCGCGCCAGTGGACGCCTATCGCGGCGCCGGCCGGCCGGAGGCCTGCTATCTGATCGAACGGATTGTCGATGTCGCCGCCGGCGTGATGGGCATGGACAAGACCGAAATCCGCCGCCGCAACTTCGTTCCGAAGGAGGCGATGCCCTACCAGACGCCGGTGGCATTGCAATACGACACCGGCGATTTCGCCAAGAACCTGGACATCGCCCTGCCGCTGGTCGACTACCCCGGCTTCCAGCAGCGCCGGGCCGAATCGAAGGCGCGGGGCAAGCTGCGCGGCATCGGATTCGCCACCTACATCGAAGCCTGCGGCATCGCCCCCAGCAATGTCGCCGGTGCGCTCGGTGCTCGCGCAGGACTTTATGAGTGCGCGGAAGTCCGTTTTCATCCAACGGGTTCGGTGACGGTCTTCACCGGATCTCACAGCCACGGCCAGGGCCATGAGACCACCTTCGCCCAGATCGTGGCGGAGCGCTTCGGCATCCCGATCGAGAATGTCGAGATCGTCCACGGCGACACCAACAAGATCCCCTTCGGCATGGGCACCTACGGCTCCCGCTCGCTCGCGGTCGGCGGCTCGGCCCTGGTGAAGGCGATGGACAAGGTGGAGCGCAAGGCGAAGAAGATCGCCGCCCACATGCTGGAGGCCGCCGAGACCGACATCGAGGTGAAAGAGGGCCGCTTCACCGTCGCCGGCACCGACAAGAGCCTGGGCATCGGCGACATCGCCCTGCAGGCTTATGTCCCCCACAATTTCCCGCTGGACGAGCTGGAGCCGGGGCTGGACGAACAGGCCTTCTACGACCCGAAGAACTTCACCTATCCCAACGGCTGCCATGTCTGCGAGGTGGAGATCGACCCCGACACCGGCGTCACCACCATCGTCAGCTTCGCCGCGGTGGATGACTTCGGCAACGTCATCAACCCGCTGATCGTCGAGGGGCAGGTGCATGGCGGCCTTGTCCAGGGCATCGGGCAGGCGCTGTACGAGAACTGCGTCTATGACGAGGAATCGGGCCAGCTCGTCACCGGCTCCTACATGGACTATTGCATGCCGCGGGCGGACGATGTCCCATCCTTCACCGTGCGCTATCACGAGGACCAGCCCTGCACCCACAACCCGCTGGGCGTGAAGGGCTGCGGCGAGGCCGGGACCATCGGCGCCGCCGCCGCCGTGATGAACGCGGTGGTGGACGCGCTGTCGGACTATGGCGTCACCCACATGGACATGCCGGCGACGCCGGAGAAGGTCTGGCGGACCATCCGCGACGCTGCTCCCGCCATGGCGGCGGAATAAGACGGCCGAAGAAGAAGGAGGCTAGAGAATGTACGCGTTCACGTACCAACGGCCGACATCGCTTGCCGACGCGGCGGCCGCCATCCAGGCGGAAGACGCCAAGCTGCTCGGCGGCGGCCAGACCCTGCTGCCGACGCTGAAGCAGCGGCTCGCCCGACCGACCGACCTGATCGACCTCGGCGCCATTCCGGAACTGAAGGGCATCCGCGAGGCGGATGGCGGGCTGGAGATTGGCGCCTTCACCCGCCATGCGGAGGTCGCCCATTCCGACCTCGTCAAGCGGGTGATCCCGTCGCTGGCCAGCCTTGCCGAGGGCATCGGCGACCGGCAGGTCCGCAACATGGGCACGATGGGCGGCTCTATCGCCAACGCCGACCCGTCGGCCGACTATCCGTCGGCGGTGGTGGCGCTGAAGGCCACGGTCACCACCGACCGCCGCACCATCGCCGGCGACGATTTCTTCACCGGCATGTTCGAAACCGCGCTGGAGCCGGGCGAGATCATCAAGTCGGTGCGCTTCTCCCGTCCCGACAAGGCGGCCTACGCCAAGTTCCGCAACCCGGCCAGCCGCTACGCCATCGTCGGTGTCTTCGTCGCGAGGTTCGGTGCCGAGGTGCGGGTGGCGGTGACCGGTGCCGCCGGCTCGGTCTTCCGCGCCGAGGCGTTTGAAAGCGCACTCGCCGCCGACTTCCGGGCGGAGGCGCTGAACGGCCTGTCTGTGGAGGCCGACGGCCTGAACGCCGACATCCACGCCAGCGCCGACTACCGCGCCCACCTCGTCACCGTGATGGCGAAGCGGGCGGTGGAAGCGGCGGGGGAATTTACCCCCCTCTCCCCCCCCCGGGGAGGG
>NZ_LGQU01000193.1:0-26347 GCF_003115935.1 Azospirillum sp. TSH20 | reverse complement strand
TGCATGGCGGCCCGTTCCCGGCGACCTCGGACCCGCGCAGCACCTCGGTCGGCACGCTGGCGATCCGCCGCTTCCTGCGCCCGGTCTGCTACCAGGACATCCCCGCCGACCTGCTGCCGGAGGCCTTGCGCGACGGCAACCCGCTGGGGCTGTGGCGGCGGGTGGATGGAGAACTGGGTCGCACCTAATCGCCAGCCCAAGTCCCCCTCTCCCCGCTTTCGGCGGACCAAAGGTCCGCCTGTCGCGTCAGCGCAAACTACGTTTGCGCGTGAGCGGGGGAGAGGGCTTCTGCTCCATCGCCGCCCGCAGCAGGGCGGCGACGCGGAACGGCGCGTGCAGGAACTTGCTGTAGGGCAGCGTCGCGAACCAGCCGAGCACGAGGCCGAGATGGACCAGCAGCAGCGGCCCCATCGCCGCCGTTTCGCGCATCGCGAGCAGCCCGAGGCCGCTGGCCGCCACCAGGAACAGCAGCGCCAGCAAGGCGCCATCGGCGCCGCTCAGGCTGCGCGCCATCGGTCCCGGATCGGCGCGCCGCTTCAGCAGCGCCAGCCCGGCCGTGCCAACCACCATCCCAATACCCCCGAGGCCGCCGAGCAGGACCGGCAGGCTCAGCAGCGGATAGGGCGCCTGCCAGCCCAGTCCATGGTCGTAGACGGTCGCCACGCCGGTGGCGGCGAAGCAGAGCCCCACCCCATAGAACAGCGCATGGTGGAACCGCCGCCGCGCCTGGGAAAAGCGTTCGTCCCTATCGTTGCAGCCGGCCCCGCCGCCGCCGAGATTGCGCAGGCTGGCCGCATCGCGGAGCGCATCACGCAGAGCCGGCCACAGCGCCGCTCCGGCCGGCGCCGGCCCCATGCCGCGCCAGAAGGACGCCACGCTGAAACCGATGGCGAGCAGCGACCACAGCATCACCGCCCCGGCGACCCCGGCGATGGCCCCCCATGGCACCAGCCGGTAGAAGGCGCCCGGCCCGTCATGCCGCCCGAACAGCACCTCCGCCGGAAGGCTCAGGACCGCCGGCAGCGCCACCAGCACCATCGCGGCCAGGGTGACGGCGGCGACGAAGGACCACCCCGCGCCGGGCAGGCGCCCCCTCAACACCGGCGGCCAGACATGGTCGCGGTAGGTCTGCTGCCGGACCAGACTGAGGCTTTTCGGCAGGTTCAGGTCGAAGGCATGCGGCGGTGCGTACTGGCAGGCGTGATAGCAGGACCGGCAGTTGTGGCAGAGGTTGGACAGGAAGGTCAGGTCCGCCGCCAAGACCAGACTTCGCGACTTCAGCGCGGAGAAGACCGCGCAATAGCCGTCGCAGAACTGGCAGGCATTGCAGATCTCCAGCGCCCGCCGCGCCTCCCCCGCGATCCGGCCGGCCTCGTCGTCAGCGCAGGGCATGGGCTGCGGCCTCCCGTCCGGCGATGCGGCCGAACACGGCGCCGACCGTCATGGCGCCGCCCGCCAGATAGCCGCAGCCGAGGATGTTGGGCGCCATGACGACCCCGGCGGCATAAACCCCCTCCAAACCGGCCCCGTCCCGCCGCAGCACCCGCGCGCGTTCATCGACCCGCACCCCCAGGCAGGTGGAGGTGACGCCGGTCCGCACCGGATAGGCGCCGAAGGGCGGGACCATGATCGGTTCGGCAAGCCGTGTCTTCGGCGGATCGACGCCCGCCGTGCCGCCTCCGCCGGTGATCGCGGCGTTGAAGCCGGCCACCGTGGCCTCCAAGGCCGGCGGAGAAATCCCCAGATCCCTCGCCAGTTCGCCGATGCTGTCCGCCCGGATCGCCGGAAAGATGGAGGGCCGGAACCGCGTCTCGATGGCCGCATCGAAGATCGAGAAGGCGACGGCGCCGGGGCACCGGACCACCAGCTCGCCCCAGGCCGTGTAGCGCGACGGCCCGACGACCGCCCCTTCGTCGGCGAAGCGACGGCCATCCCGGTCCACGACGATGCCGTGGGCGATGCCGTCCAACCGGGTGACGATGCCGCCGTCAAAGGGCGGCGCGCGGCCATCCACCGCGACCATGTGGCAGCGATCCGCCGCCCCCACCGGCTCCGCCCCCTCGTCCAGCAGCGCCTTCAGCGGAATGCCGGTCGCATGCGGGGTGCCGCGGATCGCGAACCGGTCGGCAGCCTCGCCCCACTCCCGCCGCAGCCAGCCGGAATCGGCCTGGAACCCGCCGGAGGCGACGACGAGCGCCCGCGCCGTCACCGTGACGCCCGGCTCCCCCACGGTGACGGCCGGCGCCCCGTCGCGCAGATGCAGCCCTCGCACGGTGCTGTCATACCGGATGGCGACGCCCAGCCCATCGGCGGTGGCATAGAGCGCATTCACCAGCGCCTTCCCGCCGCCGAGGAAGAAGGCGGTCTTGCGCGAATAGGGCAGCACCTCGTCGGCACAGCTTTGGAACCGCACGCCGTTGCCGGCCAGCCAATCGACGATGTCGGCGCTGGCGTCGACGAACAGCCGCGCCAGCCCGTCATCTGCATCCCCAGCCACGCGCCGCAGGTCGGCCAGATAATCGTCGGCCGGATAGCGCCCCCGCACCCACGGGGTCGGCGCGTCATGCATGACCCGCATGTTGCGGGAATGGCGGGCGTTCCCGCCGCGCAGCGCCTTGGGCGCCGCCTCCAGCAGCAGGACCGCCGCGCCGGCCCGGCGGGCGGCGATGGCGGCGCAGAGCGCGGCGTTCCCGCCACCCACCACCAGAACGTCGCAGTCGTACGGTACACCGGTCATCGCCATGGCTTTAGACCCGGACGGCCTGCGCTGGGAAGGGCCAAGCCCTGCGACACAGGGCAGCGCCCCGGCTTTTGCACAAAAACTCCCCATGACAGGATCAAATTCCCATAAGCTCCCCGCCAGAGGTTCCACCCACCCAGGGAGAAAAACCATGGCGCTCGACAGCCGCACCCTTGCCCCCAACGCTCTTGGCGACCGTTTCCCCCGCTGGGCCGAAGAGCCGCCGGTGCCCGCCGAAGGCTCGCTGGTCCCCGGATCCCAGTTCCACGAGGAGCAATGGATCATGGCCGCCGGCATGCTGGCGCGCGGCAGCAGCTTCCTCCAGGTCTCCCGCGCCATGGGCTGCAGCCGCACCACCCTGTGGCGCGCCTATTACGGGTCCAAGGATTTTCGTCACAGGGTGTGGTGGGAACGGCAGGCGCTGAACCGAGAGGCCGAACTCCGCCTGTCCTCGATCCGCGCCCTGGTCGCCGAGCAGATCGAGCGGCTGGTCTCCATGGGCGATCCGGCGACGGTGCGCTGGCTGGCCGACCGGCTGGGGCTGTTCGCCGGTCTCGACGCCCCGGCGGCCGAACGCCCGGCTTCCCAACCCCCGGCCCCCCGGCCGGAAGATCCGCCCGCCGTCACCGCCCCCGAACCGGACGACGACCTCCCCGGCGAACTTCGCGAGCGCATCCCTCCCAACCCCGAGATGATCGCCGCCATCCTGGCCCGGCCGCCGCTGGATGGAACATCCGCTGAAAACTGTTCCACGCCGTTCCACCCCCGACCGATCCGTTCCCCGGACCCGACACGTATCATCAGTTGACATACCAACGTTTAATGCATCCCATATGGGGTGTAACCGGCCGCCATCCGCACCCTGAATTGCGCTATCGGCCGATGGAACGTCGAAATGCAGGAGCCCGCACCCATGACGACCGTGGCGTGTGGAGCGGGGGCGTGTGGAGCAGGGATGGCCGATCCGACGATGCTGCTCGCCGCGGCGCCCGAAGCCATGCCGGGCATCCTGACCGCCCTGGTCGCCGAACAGGACCGGGAGGCCGCGGCATGGCTTGAGACGATCCTGGCCGCCCCGCCCCTGCCCGGTACGGCGGAGTTCATGCGCCTGTTCGCCATCGCCGGCCGCAGGCTGGGCGCCACTGCACCGCAGGGCTGGCCGCCCTCCCGCCTCGCCCGCGCCGCCCTGCTCGCCGTTGCCGCCGCACTGTGTTTCCCGCTGACCCTGGCGCTCCAGAAGGTCATTCCGGGGACATGAGCCTGCCATTCCGAGCCGCACCCCGACATCATCAGGAACCCACCGCCGCCATGCCGAGTTGTCGCCCGGGGCCGGACGAAATCGTCCCGCCCGTCCACAGCGACGCGGAGGTTGTTTCGATGGTTCCCGACTGGCTGCATGTGTTGTCCATCGCCGCCCTGGTCTTCGGCGGGCTGTGCGCGCTGATCGTGCTGGTCGACGTGGTGCGCCATCCCCAGCACATGTGGATCATGAACGTCGTCTGGCCGGTGACCGCCCTGTTCGGGACGGTCCTCACCCTCTGGGGCTATTTCACCTATGGCCGGCTGGCGACCCACGAGATGATGCGGCAGGCGAAGGAGCGCGGCGAGGAAATGCCGAGCAAGCGCGACACGCCCTTCCCGATGATGGTCGCCAAGGGGGCGGCCCATTGCGGCAGCGGCTGCACGCTGGGCGACATCATCGCCGAATGGCTGGTGGTGTTCGCACCGACGGTGGCGGTCTGGTTCGGCTGGCGCAGCCTGTTCGCCGAGAAGATGTTCGCGGTGTGGATCGTCGACTTCATCTTCGCCTTCGCATTCGGCGTCGCCTTCCAGTATTTCACCATCAAGCCGATGCGCAACCTGTCCCCCGGCGAAGGGCTGGTGCAGGCGGTGAAGGCCGATGCGGCCTCGCTGACGGCGTGGCAGGTCGGCATGTACGGCTTCATGGCCTTCGCCGGCTTTTACCTGTTCGGCACGGTGCTGGGCGCAAAGCTGGAGCCGGCCTCCCCGGAGTTCTGGTTCATGATGCAGATCGCCATGCTCTGCGGCTTCGTCACATCCTACCCGGTCAACTGGTGGCTGATCTCCACCGGCGTGAAGGAGAGGATGTAGGCTGGAACCCGCCCCTTTTGCCCTGATCCTCCCCGATTTTTCCGTTGTGCCGCAGGACGTCACCTCCGAACTCAGGAGGCATGCTGATGAGTGGAGCGGCTCTGGCCATCGCGCTGGCCTATTTCGGGTTCCTGTTCGCCATCGCCTCCTGGGGGGACCGCCGGGCGCGCCGCCATGGGACGCAGCCGGGGGCGGGATCGGGTCCGCTGGTCTATGCGCTGTCGCTGGCCGTCTACTGCACCGGCTGGACCTTCTACGGCAGCGTCGGCATGGCGTCGACCGGCGGTTATGCCTTCCTGCCGATCTATGTCGGCCCGATCCTGATCTTCACGCTGGGATGGCCGCTGCTGCACAAGATCCTGCGGATCGCCAAGGCCCAGAACATCACCTCGATCGCCGATTTCCTTGCCGCCCGCTATGGCAAGAGCCAGTCGGTCGCGGCCATCGTCACGTTGGGCGCCATCGTCGGGACCGTGCCCTACATGGCGTTGCAGTTGAAGGCCGTCTCGTCCAGCTTCGCCGTCCTGCTGCGCTATCCCGAGATCGTCATGTTGGAGCAGCCGGCGGCCTCCCCGATCTGGGCCGACAGCGCGCTGGTCGCCGCCGTGGTGTTCGCCCTGTTCGCCATTTTGTTCGGCACGTGCCACGTCGACGCGACCGAACGCAACGAAGGCATGATGCTGGCCATCGCCGTGGAGGCGGTGATGAAGCTGGCCGCCTTCCTCGCCATCGGCGCCTACGCGACCTGGGGACTGTTCGACGGACCGGCCGACCTGCTGCGTCTGGCATCGGCCGAGCCGGACCTGCGGCACCAGTTCGCCAGCGGCGTCAACGGTTCCAGCTGGATCACCATGACCGCGCTGGCCGGGTTGTCGGTCCTCTGCCTGCCGCGCATGTTCCACGTCGCCGTCATCGAGAACCGCGACGAGGAGCATATCCGGCAGGCGACGTGGCTGTTCCCGACCTATCTCGCGGCCATGGCCCTGTTCGTCGTTCCAATCGCCGCAGCCGGCCTCCTGCTGTTCCCCGAAGGCTCGGTGGACCGCGACATGACGGTTCTGGCCCTGCCCATGTCCGGCCGGCAGGAAATTCTGACGACCATCGCCTTCGTCGGCGGCCTGTCCGCCGCCACCGGCATGGTGATCGTCTCCTCCGTCGCCATCGCCAACATGGTCAGCAACGATCTGGTGGTGCCCATCCTGCTGCGCCGCCGTGGCGGCCGGATCGATCGTCTGGACATGCGCCGGCTGATCCTGGGCACCCGCCGGGTGACGATCCTGGTGCTGATGCTGCTGTCCTACGTCTATTACCGGATGATCGGGACCGGCTTCCCTCTGGCCTCCATCGGCCTCGTCAGCCTCGCCGCGGTGGCGCAGTTCGCGCCGGCCCTGATCGGCGGCATGATCTGGCGGGGGGCCACAGCGACCGGCGCCGTCTGGGGCGTCGTCGCCGGCTTCGTCGTGTGGGGCTACACGCTGCTGCTGCCGGCGATCATCGAGGCCGGCTGGCTGTCGTCCACCATCCTGACCACCGGTCCGTTCGGAACCGGCCTGCTGGCGCCGCAGCGTCTGCTCGGCTTCCATTTCGATCCTTTCGTCCATGGCGTGACCTGGAGCCTGCTCGCCAACAGCGTGGTCTACATCGCGGTCTCGCTGCGGACGGTGCCACGGCCGATCGAGCGTTTGCAGGCCGGCGCCTTCACCGACACCGACCTCCAGTGGAGCCATGCCGGGTTCGAACCGCGCACCGGCTCCGTCACGGCGGAAGAACTGAGGACGGTGGCCGCCCGCTATCTCGGCCCCGAACGGGCGGAGCATGGCTTCGCCGGCCTGTCGGCGTCCAACAGCACGGGAGAAGCCGACCTGCGCCTGATCCGGCAGACGGAGAAACTGCTGGCGAGCGCCATCGGCGCCGCCTCCGCCCGGCTGGTGATGGCCCTGACGCTGGAACGGCACAGCGTCGGCAAGGGCAACGCGCTGCGGCTGCTGGACGACGCGACGGCGGCCATCCAGTACAACCGCGACGTCCTGCAGACGACCATGGAGAACGTCGCCCAGGGGATCGCCGTCTTCGACAAGGATCTGCGGCTGGTCAGCTGGAACCGCCGCTTCCGCCGGCTGCTGGCGATCCCGGCGGAGATGGAACCGGCCGGGATCGCCCTTCCGGAAATCCTGCGCTTCGGCGCCTTGCATGGGCTCTACGGCCAGGGCGATCCCGCCGCCCTCGTCGCCCGGCAGCTCGACGTCTTCCTCGCCAGCATCGCCAACCCGGTCGAGCAGCACCGGCCGGACGGCAGCGTCCTGGAGATGCACACCTGCCGGATGCCCGGCGGCGGCTATGTCACCACCTTCTCCGACATGACGGAGCGTGTCCGCGCCGCCGCGGCGCTGGCCGAAGCCAAGGACCGGCTGGAGCAGCGCGTCCGCCAGCGCACCGCCGAACTGGCCCGTGCCAAGGCTGCGGCGGAGGAAGCCAGCCAGGACAAGACGCGCTTCCTCGCCGCGGCGAGCCACGATTTGCTGCAGCCACTGAACGCCGCGCGCCTCTATGCCTCCAGCCTCGGCGACCGGATGCCGAACGACGCGCTGATCGGCAAGCTGGACGGCGCCCTGGCGTCGGTGGAGGAACTGTTGGGGGAACTGCTGGACATCTCCCGGCTCGACGCCGGCGCGGTGAAGCCGGAGCGGCAGAGCTTCCCGCTCGGCCGACTTTTCGCCACGCTGGCGGTGGAGTTCGCGCCGCTGGCGGAGCAGCGGGGGCTGCAACTGCGCATCCTGCCCTGCAGCCTCGCCGTCGACAGCGACTGGCGCCTGCTGCACCGGCTGCTGCAGAACCTGCTGGCCAATGCGATCCGCTACACGCCTCAGGGCCGGGTGCTTCTGGGCGCCCGCCGGGCCGCCGGCCATGTCCTGGTCCAAGTCTGCGACACCGGCATCGGCATTCCAGAGGACAAGCAGGCCCTAGTCTTCGGCGAGTTCCGGCGCTTCGCCGAGGCACCGGGGGTGGAACATGGGCTGGGGCTGGGGCTGTCCATCGTCGAGCGCATCGGCCGCGTGCTCGACCATCCGGTGACGCTGCACTCCATCCCCGGCCGCGGAACCGTCTTCGCTGTCCGCATCGCGCGCGGCGTGTCGCTGCCGGATGCACAGGCCGATCGTCAGGCGGCGGATGCGCAGTCCACGCCGGCCGAGCGGACGAGCATCCTGTGCATCGACAACGACCCCACCATCCTGGACGGGATGCGGACGATGCTGGGCGGCTGGGGCTGTCGGGTGCGGACCGCCACCGGGCTCACCGCCGCCCTGGCCGAAGCGGAGAGCGGAGCGCCGGATCTCATCCTCGCCGATGTCCATCTGAACGAAGGAGAGGACGGTTTCGCCTGCGTCCAGGCGGTGCGGCAGCGGCTGCGCCATCCGGTTCCGGCGGCCCTGATCACCGCCGACCGGTCCGCCAGCGTCAAGGAACGGGCGGAGAGCCTCGGCCTGCCGCTGCTGAACAAGCCGATCCGCCCGGCCGCCCTGCGAACGCTGATGCGCCGCCTGACCAATGCGCGGCCGGCGGCGGAATAGGCGGGCCTCAGCCGGCCCGCCGCTCTTCCGCCGCGCGGCGGATCATCTCCTGCGGGGCGTCGGCGTCCTCGGCCAACTGGCGGACGAGGATCACGGCCTGGGTGCGGCTGGTGACGCCCAGCTTCTGCAGGATCGCCGAGACATGCGCCTTCACCGTGCCTTCGGACACGCCCAGCTCATAGGCGATCTGCTTGTTCACCAGCCCGTCGTTCAGCATCATCAGGACCCGGACCTGCTGCGGCGTCAGGCTGGCGATCCGGGCGGCCGCATCCTCTTCCCTGCCTGCACCGTCCGGCTCCTGCAGCGCCGGCCGCCACAACTCGCCCGCCAGCAGGGCCTGCAGCGCCTCGCCCAGCATGTCGGACGGGGCGGATTTCGGGATGTAGCCGCAGGCGCCGGCGCCAAGGGCACGGCGGATCACCCGCGGCTCCTCGTTGGCGGAGATCACCGCGATGGGCAAGGCGGGAAAGCGGCTGCACAGATAGACCAGCCCGGCGAAGCCCTGCATCCCCGGCATGTTCAGGTCGAGAAGAAGCAGATCGGCGTCCGGGCTTTCCTCCAGCGCCGCCGCCGCCGCATCCAGCGTCCCGGCCTCGACGATTTCGGCCTCGGGCAGCGCACGGGCGATGGCGAGACGCATGGCGTCGCGGAACATGGGGTGATCGTCGGCGACGACGATGTGGGTGGGCATGATTGGGTCCTGTTGGCTTCGCCGCTAAACCAAAGTCACATGGAAGTCACGAGGAGGACGACATAGCTTTCTGAACGAGTGAGAAACACGTCGCACCGCCGGAAACCGCATTGCGCCGATGGGCTAATGCGGACGCCCAGTCCCCAGGCGGTGTCGACCAGAGACGGAAACAGGACCGATGAAGCGGCGCAACCTCCTGACGGCCATGGGCCTCGGGCTGGGCGGAGCCGTGCTCGCCACCCCGGCGATCGCACAAGGGCCGCCGCAGATCCGATGGCCGCTGGCCGCGACCTTCCCGAGGGAACTGGACATCCTGAACGGCGGGGTGGAGGTCCTCGTCCGCCGGGTCGCTCGGCTGACCGGAAACCGGTTCGTCATCGACCGCGACTCCTCACTGCTACCGATGACGGATCAGCCGATGCTCGATTTCGTCGGAAGCGGCGGCGCGCCGATCGGACTGGGCGCCAGCTATCAGGCGATGGACCGCGAGCCGGCGCTGGTCTTCGACACCTCGGTCCCCTTCGGATTGAACGCGCGGCAGCAGAATGCCTGGATGTACCAGGGCGGCGGACTGATGCTGATGCGCGAACTGCTTGCCGACCACGATGTGGTCCCTTTCCCGGTCGGCAACACCGGCTCACAGCTGGGAGGCTGGTTTCGGCGGGAAATCCGCGCCGCGCAGGATCTGAACGGACTGAAATTCCGTGTGTCCGGAATGGCCGCCGACGTGCTTCGCCGCCTGGGCGGCCAACCGCAGCGGACCGGCCATGCCGGGCTGCGCACCGCGCTGGAGGACAAGACTCTCGACGCGGCGGCGTGGGCCGGCCCGCATGACGATCTGCGGCTCGGCCTGCACAAGGTTGCGCCCTATTGCTACTACCCCGGCTTTCTCGAGGGGAACGCGCAGCTGTCCTGCTACGTCAACCGCCACGCCTGGGACCGGCTGCCGCCCGAGTACCGGGAGGCGGTGGAGGTCGCCTGCGCCGACGCAAATCTCTGGGTCACCGCACGCTACGACGCCCTCAACCCCGCCGCCCTGAAGCAGCTGACGGCCGAGGGGGCGATCCTTCGCCCCTTTCCGCTGGAGATATTGCGGGCCGCCCACCGGGCCACCGAGGAGCAGTTGGAGGCGCTGGCCTCGGCGAACGGCCGCTTCCGCAAGGTCTACTCCTCATGGAAGCCGTTCCGCGACGCCCAGCATCTTTGGTTCCGCATCGCCGAGAACAGCTTCGACCGTTCCGCCTCCCTGCAGTCGCCGGAGACTTCCCGGAACTAGGCCCAAAACCAGGGAGACCCCCCCCTGCGCCAACCCAAAAGGAGCGCATGATGACCTATGACTTCGACCGGGACCTGATCCGGTCCATGCCAGCGATGGAACGCTTCGCGCGCAGCCTGACCCGCAACCCCGCCGAGGCCGACGACCTCGTCCAGGACTGCTTGGAACGTGCGCTCCGCCACCGCGAGAAGTTCGAGCAGGGCACGAACTTGGAAGCCTGGCTCTGCACCATCCTGAAGAACGTCCATTACAGCAAATGGACCCGCAAGCGCCGCTTCGGCGAGGTCGAGGTGATGGACGGCGAAATCGCCAGCGCACCGTCACAGGACCATCAGGTCTTGCTGCGGGAGGTGGCGACGGCCATCGGCGGACTATCGGAGGAGCATCAGCGGTTGATCCGCATCGTCGCCGTCGATGGCGACAGTTATCTCGAAGCGGCCGACGAGCTGGGCGTTTCGGTCGGCACCGTCCGGTCCCGCCTGTCCCGCGCCCGCAACCGGCTGCGGGCGGACTGCGAGACACTGCGCCGTCCACCCCTGGCCCGGCGTACCGGGCTGCCGATGTCCGGCCGTTCGTCCGGATATTCGGAAATGGCCCGGCGAACGGCCGGTTAGACCGGCTCCGGCCGAGCCCCTTCAGTCGGCGGTCCGATCCGACAGACTGTCCCGCGCGCTGCGGCAGCGGACGCGCAACGCCTCGCGGTCACGGTCGAGGAAGTCGCTCCGCTCGCCCGCAGCCTCGATGAGGGCGATCTGCGCCAGCAGCGGCTGCCGGCGCGGCTCGTCGCTGACATAGGGTGCCAGAGCCTCAAGAGCTTCCGCCACGCGGATCAGAACGGCCGGCATTGTGGCGCCTGCCTGCCGGATCTGATCGAAGGCCGCCCGCACCAGCCCGTCATGGTCGGTCACGTTGCGGACCACACGCAAAGCGCCCGTCTTGTCGAACAGCACCGCCACCTGCAGCGGCCGTTCGAAGATGCGGGACAGCGCCGAGGACAGCATGTCGATGACGGTCAGCGCGGTATAGACGTCGTTGATCCCCGGCGACAGCGCCCGCAATGACATCTCCACCAACTGGCGGATGCCGTATTCGAGGTCCTGGGTCGGGGTCCGCTCGGTCCCGACGATGAAGGCCTGCCGGATGGAGCGGCGGAACGCCTCGTCACAAGCCTCCGGCGGATGCACGGCAAGGTGACGGCCGCGAACGAGTGCGAAATGCCCGGGCCGGACGTCGAGCCAGAGAACCGCGTCGGCCTCGCACGCCTTGCGCACGAGCATGTCGAAGTCGACCGCCTGGACATAGCCGTCCTCTCCCAGCCCGAACCACACCGCGTCCTCCGGCACTGGCGGCGGCATTTTTCCCGCGTCCGCATTCTCCGGCAAAAGCAGATCGATGGACGCGCGCAACTGGTGCGACACGTCGCGCACGGCGTTGTCGTACATGATCGACCGCGCCAGCTTGTGCACGAAGAACAGCAGCACGAACAGACATAAGGCCGAAAGCGCGGTCCCGACGGTGATCGCGAAGTGAGGGATCGCATTGTCGGATGGGGTGCCGATGCTGCGGAAAACCACCAGCAGATAGAGAATCGTCGCCACGAACAGTCCCAGCACCGCCTGCGTCTGGGGATCGCCGATGAAATTGCGCACCAGACGGGGGCCGAGTTGCCCGGCGGCCAGGGTCAGCACCACGACGGTGATGGAGACCACCAGCGACGTCATCGTGATGATGCCCGACAGCAGGGCGCCCATCAGTTGGCGGGCGCTTTCGGGATCGCCACTGTAGACCAGCCACAGCTCGGCCGCCCCGTCGGGCAGCACCGGTCCTCTGGTGACGAGAAGGACCGCCAGCGCCACCGCGGCGAGGCTCATCAGCAGCGGCACGAACCACAGGCTCTCGCGCAGAAACATCCAGTAATAACGCAGGCGGCCCTTCACTCCAATCACCCCAGCGGAAGCGGAACGAACAGCGACTGGCCATCCCGCCGCCGTAGAAGGATAACATGGTCCTTCCCGGACTTGCGGGCCTGATCGACGACATTTGCCACGTCACTGGGATCACCCACCGTCTGCTGCCCCGCCCGGGTAATGACGTCACCCGGCTCGAAGCCGGCCTTCGCCGCCGGGCTGTCCGGCGCAACCTCCACCACCGCGGCACCGTTCACGTCGGAATCGAGCGAGAACTCCTTGCGCAGCTCGGGCGTGATCGGCGCCAGCGTCAGGCCGAGCTGGCCCCCGCCGGGCTGCTGCTGTTTCGCCTCCGCCTGCTCCGCCGGCGGTTGCAGTTCCGCGATCCGCGCCTCCAACGTCACCGGCTTGCCGTCGCGCAGGACAACGACGCGGGTGGTATCGCCGGGCTTGGTCTGCGCCACCATCCGGGTCAGCTCATGCGGGCCGGCCACCTGCTTGCCGGCGAATTCGGTGATGAGATCGCCACTCTTCAGCCCGGCCTTGGCGGCAGGGGCGTCCTTGGACACATCGGCAACCAGCGCGCCGGACTGGTCCTTGAGGTCGAGCGCCTGGGCGATGTCCGGCGTGACCGGCTGGATGGTGACGCCCAAATAACCGCGGGTCACCCGGCCGTTGCTGCGCAGCTCGTCGATGACCGGGCGGGCGAGCGACGCGGGAATGGCAAAACCGATGCCGATGTTGCCGCCGGACTGGCTGAAGATCGCGGTGTTGACGCCGATCACCTCGCCCTTGACGTTGAACATCGGGCCGCCGGAATTGCCGCGGTTGATGGCGGCGTCGGTCTGCAGGAAATCGTCGTAGGGTCCGGCGCCGATGTCGCGCGCCCGGGCGGATATGATGCCGGCGGTCACCGTGCCGCCCAGCCCGAACGGGTTGCCGATCGCCACGACCCAATCGCCGACGCGCATGGTGCTGCTGTCGCCCCAGGAGACACTGGGCAGCGGCTTGTCGGACTCCACCTTCAGCAGGGCAAGATCAGTCTTGACGTCCGTTCCCACGATCTTGGCCGGCAGCTTGCGCTTGTCGGTCAGCGTGACCTCGACCTTGTCGGCATGCTCCACAACGTGGTTGTTGGTGACGACGTAGCCGCTGGGATCGATGATGAAGCCGGAGCCGAGTGACATGCCGTGCGGCCGGGCCGGCGCCTCTCCGCGTGGGGCTCCCTGCCCATGGCCGCCGGGGGCGCCCGGTGTCTGCCGCCGCAACAACTCCTCCATGAAGTCGCGCAACGGGCTGTCGGGCAGCATGGAGAAGGGGCCTGCGCCGCCCTGTTGGTCGGACTGCGCCATCTGCGGCCGTTCCGGGGCGGTAGAGGCCGTGATCGTCACCACCGACGGCAGCTTCGCCTCGGCAAGGTCGGCGAAGCTGGCCGGCATTTCTCCGGCCGGTCCCGACTTGCCCTGCGCCAGCGCGGGACCGGCCGGGGCCAGGAGGAGCCCGGCGGCCACGACGAGCCACATCCGGCTGCGCCTCCGTACGGGCGCCGGCCCCCGGTCGATAAGCCGGTGTTGATCAGGAAGAACATGCATCGGAAACCTCATTGCTGCGGACATGCGGAAAGGGCGGGGAGACGCCTGTCCCCCCGCGGTTCATGGCTACGCGGACGGCGCCTTACTGCTTTGTCGCGCCGCTGTCCGAACCGGTATGGCCGGTGGTGGAGGTCCCGGACTGGCCGCCGGTCGTCGCAGTGCCGGAGCCGGTCGACGAGCTGCCCGACATCTGCGACGGCGGGTTGATGGTCATGAACACCTGATTGCCGTCCTGGGTCTGGGCCTGGACCAGATAGGCGGCGTCGATGACCGTCACATTCTTGAAGCCGGCCTGCTCCAACTGCTTGCGGAGCTTATCCTGGGTCATCGCCTGAATCTGCGAATGGGTCTGGGTGGCTGCGGCGCTGCCGTTCTTCTGCGTGCTCTGCTGGCCGGTGGACGACTGCGCGAAAGCCGGCGTGCCGGCGGTCAGGGCGAGGCCGATGACGGGAATGAGCATTGCGATACGCATGGCATGTCCTTTTGTGTTTGCGTTTCCTGCAGGGCGTGCCTGCGCAGGGCCAACTCCCGCCGCCGGATCTGCTCCCGCCGCCGGGGTCCGCGCATTGGTGGAAGACTGCCTATTTCTGCGGCGGCACCAGAATCCGGAACTTGTGCTGGGGATTTCGGGGAAACGGACCCTGACCAAGATGAACGCCTGCGCCGCCTGTTCCTCCGCCCAATCGGCGGGCAGGCGCACCTCCGCACCGTAGCTCGCCCAGTTGCGGGTGGAGGCGCCGGTGGTGTGGCCGGCCCGCGCCAGATCGAGCGTGTCGGGAAAGAACGGCAGGTCATCGAAGCGGATCTCCGCCGACAGGCCCGACCCGCGGCGATCTCCAGCAGATGGCCGAGCAGGCCGTACCCCGTCACGCTGGACGGCATGCACCCCGTCCAGCGTGGCCAGCGCCCCGCCAGCGACCGGGACGCCTACGGCGGTGCAGGCGGATTGCCCGCCTTCCAATCACACGGGAGGTGCGGGGACGCACCGTCGCTTGTGGTTCCGCCGTCCGGATCGGAAAGGTCATGACGGTGATCGGGACCGGGCAACTGATCTGTCGGTGGAGGTCCCGACGGGGCTCTACGTCGAAAGCGGATAGCCCCCTGATGAAGTGCTGTTCCAATGGCTTGGCCGCATGGTGCCAAGCGCCCGGAGCAGTCGGGCTAGCCCGACCGAAGCCATGGAACCGGATCGCGGATGGGGGACTTGTACGGATGAACGCCAACCCCGATGCCGTTCCCTCGCCCCGTTCCTCGTCCCGGTCGAGCCCACACGATGCCGGGCCGGAAAATAGGGAGACACAGCCATGGACCGACGCCGCTTCTTCAAAGCGGCCGCAGCAGCCGGACTGGTGGCTGCCGCAGGACCGACGCGCATCGCGCAACCTGTCGAAAATCTCTGGGAACTGCCGGCGTGACGGGGGATTGAACCGTGCCGGGAGTCTTCAGCCCCACCGCCAACATCGCGACCAAGCTGGTGCTCTACACGCTGCTGGCCGGACTGGTCACGCTGGTCGGCGGCGCGTGGTTCTTCCCCAGCACCACCTATGCGACACGGCAGGGCATCGTGCAGCCGCAGCCGGTGCCCTTCAGCCACGAGCATCATGTCGGCGGTCTGGGGCTGGACTGCCGCTATTGCCACACCTCGGTGGAGGAGTCGGCCAATGCCGGACTGCCGCCGACCCACACCTGCATGACCTGCCATTCGCAGATCTGGACCAACGCGGAGCTGCTGGCCCCGGTGCGCCAGAGCCTCGCCACCGGCAAGCCAATCCGCTGGAACCGCGTCAACACGCTGCCCGACTACGTCTTCTTCAACCACAGCATCCATGTCGCCAAGGGCGTGGCCTGCACCACCTGCCACGGGCCGGTGGACACCATGCCCCTGACCTGGAAGGGAGCGAGCCTGCAGATGAGCTGGTGCCTGGACTGCCACCGCGACCCTGCCCCGAACCTGCGCCCGAAGGAGGCGGTCTTCGACACCGACTGGAAGCGGACTGCGGCGACGCCGTCCGGCAAGCAGTTGATGGCGCGCTACCACATCCATCCCGAAACCCTGTCCGACTGCTCGGTGTGCCACCGATGACGGAGCGGCGGGAGGAGCTGGCCCGGCGGATCGAGGGCCGATTGGCCGGGCGGAGCGGCCGGGCGCTGTGGCGCAGCCTGGAGGAGCTGTCGCGCGAGCCGGCGGTGGTGGAGTTGCTGCGCGCCGAGTTCCCCGGCCTGCCGGATCTTGCGGAGGCGCGGGTCGGCCGCCGCCGGCTGCTGGAACTGATGGGCGCCTCCTTCGCGCTGGCCGGGCTGTCTGGCTGCGGGCCCGGAGAGGCGGCGGGAGATGCCACGGATCAGGCAATTCCCTATGTAGCGATGCCGCCCGGTCTCGTTCCCGGCGTCGCCCGCCATTTCGCCACCGCCGTCACACGCGGCGGCTATGCCGACGGTGTGCTGGCCATCCACCAGATGGGGCGCCCGGTCCAGCTGGAGGGCAATCCGGAGCATCCCGCCAGCCTCGGCGCGCTTGACCCGATCATCCAGGCGAGCATCCTTGACCTCTACGACCCCGACCGCTCGCGCACGGTGCTGACCGCCGGCCGGGCGGCCAGCGTCAATGGACTGGTCAAGGCGCTGGTCGACCGCTTGCCCGCTCTGGGCGCGCGCGGCGGCGACGGGCTGCGGCTGCTGACCGGCACCGTCACCTCTCCCACGCTCGCCGGGCAGATCGCCGCGTTGAAGCAGCGCTTCCCAGCGCTGCAATGGCACCGCTGGGAAGCGGACGGGCGTGACACGGTGCGGGCCGGGGCGATGCTGGCGTTCGGGCGACCGGTGGACACGGTGCTGCACCTAGACCAGGCGAAGACGATCCTGGCGGTGGAAAGCGATTTTCTTGACAGCGCGCCCGGCCATCTGCGCTACGCCCGCGATTTCGCCCGCCGCCGCCGCGCGGCCGAAGAGGGCCGGCCGGAGGAAATGAGCCGCCTCTATGCGGTGGAAAGCGTGCCGACCCTGGCCGGCGCCCGCGCCGACCATCGCTTCGCCGCCCGCCCGGACGAGGTGGAGGTGGTGGTCCGCGCGCTGGCCGCAGAGCTTGGCGTCGGACCGGCGGACTGGCGCCAGGACGCCGCCGGCTGGCTCGGCGCGGTCGCCCGCGACCTGTCCGCCAACCGCGGCGCGGCGCTGGTCCATGCCGGGCCGGCGCAATCTGCGGAGGTCCATGCGTTGGTCCACGCCATCAATGAGGCGTTGGGCGCACCCGGCCATACGGTGAGCTACATCCAACCGGTGGAGGCCGATCCGGTCGACCATGGCGAGTCGCTGAAAGGACTGGTCGCCGACATGGCGGCCGGACGGGTCGACACATTGCTGATCCTGGGCAGCAACCCCGTCTTCACCGCGCCCGTCGACCTCGATTTCGCCGGGGCGTTGGGAAAGGTCCCGTTGTCTGTCCATCTCGGCACCGCGGTGGACGAGACCGCCATGCTCTGCACATGGCATGTGCCGGAAGCGCATGAGCTGGAACGCTGGGGCGACGCGCGGGCCTTCGACGGCACCGTCACCATCCAGCAGCCGCAGATCAAGCCCTTGTGGGGCGGCTGGTCGCCACACGAGCTGCTGGCGGTCTTCACCGGCGAGACGCGGCCCGATGGTTACGCCATCCTGCGTGCTGGCTGGATCGAAAGATTCCAGGGCAAAGGTGATGCGGAGCGGCTGTGGGCCGACGCCCTGCGCACCGGCGTGGTGCCGGACAGCGCCGCCGCACCGGTTTCCGTTTCGCCTGCGTCCGATCTCGCAACCCGGCTGCCGCCGGCGCCGGCACGACCGGACGGCGGGACGCTGACCGCTCTGTTCCGGCCGGATCCGTGGCTGCGCGACGGGCGGTACGCCAATCTCGGCTGGCTGCAGGAGCTGCCGCGCCCCTTCACCACCTTGACCTGGGACAACGCCCTGCTGATGGCGCCGGCAACCGCGGAGCGGCTGGGCCTGCAGAACGAGGATGTGGTGGAGGTGCGCACCGCCGCCGGCCAACTTCGCGCGCCGGTCTGGCGGGTGACCGGCCATGCCCCCGACTGCGTCACCCTGCCCTTCGGCTTCGGCCGCAAGGTGGTGGGCCGGGTCGGGCGCGGCGTCGGCTTCGACGCCTTCCGGCTGCGGCCGCTCGACCATCTCTGGCAACTGCCGGGGGTGGAGCTGCGCAAGACCGGCGAGATCTACCGGCTGGCCGCCACCCAGCACCACCAGTTGATCGACAGCCCCGACGTGGTCCGTCACGCCACGCTGGACGAGTTCCGCCAGGATCCCGGCTTCGCCAAGCGCAAGGAGCCGGAACACTCGCTCTATCCCGATTACGAGTATCCGCGGAACGCCTGGGGCATGGCGATCAACCTTAACTCCTGCATCGGCTGCAGCGCCTGCACCGCCGCCTGCCAGGGGGAGAACAACATCGCCGTCGTCGGCAAGGAGCAGGTGCTGCGGAACCGCCAATTGCACTGGATCCGCATCGACACCTGGTACGAGGGCGAGACGGAGGCGCCGGATCAGACCTATTTCCAGCCGATGCCCTGCATGCATTGCGAAAACGCACCCTGCGAGGTGGTCTGCCCGGTCGGGGCGACCATGCATGACGCCGACGGTCTGAACGTGATGGTCTACAACCGCTGCGTCGGCACCCGGTTCTGCTCCAACAACTGTCCCTACAAAGTCCGGCGCTTCAACTACTTCAACTATTCGGCGGACGACAACCGGCTGTCGCAATCCTGGAATCCCGACGTTTCCGTGCGGGCGCGCGGCGTCATGGAGAAATGCACCTATTGCATCCAGCGAATCCGCAACGCCCGCATCACCGCCGACCGCGAGAACCGGCCGATCCGCGACGGCGACGTGAAGACCGCCTGCCAACAGGCCTGCCCGGCGGAGGCCATCGTCTTCGGCGACCTGAACGACAAGGACAGCGCGGTCAATCGCCGCAAGGCGAGCCCGCTGGACTATGGCGTGCTGACCGAACTGAACACCAAGCCGCGCACGACTTACGAGGCCCGGCTGCGCAACCCCAACCCCGAAATCCAGGAGGTGTGAGGCGGTGGGCCCATCTCCCGAAACCAGACAGGAGCTGAACAGGGTCACCCATATGGACGTGATTGGGCCGGGCGTGACCGCGCTGTCGGTGACCGTCCATGTCAGTGACCTCGTGCTGGAACGCCGCACGCCCCTCTGGTGGTGGGCCGGCTTCGGGCTGTCGCTCGGTCTGCTCGGCCTGTTCGTGGTGGCGCTCGGCTGGCTGTTCATCCGCGGCGTCGGCATCTGGGGCATCGACTGGCCGGTCGCCTGGGGCTTCGCCATCGGAAACTATGTCTGGTGGGTCGGTATGGCCAGCGGCGGGACGCTGATTTCCGCCCTGTTCTTCCTGACCCGGTCGGAATGGCGCAGCGCCACCAGCCGCATCGCCGAGACCATGACGGTGTTCTGCGTCGCCTGCGCCGGAATCATGCCGATCATCCATCTCGGGCGCTGGTGGTATTTCTACTGGCTGTTCCCCTATCCCAACACGATGGCGCTGTGGCCGCAGTTCCGCAGCCCGCTGCATTGGGATTTCGTCGCCATCCTGGTCTATGTCGCCGGATCGATGCTGTTCTGGTATGTCGGGCTGCTGCCCGACCTCGCCACCCTGCGCGACCGGGCGCGGCGGCGCTGGCAGCGGGTGCTGTATGGGCTGCTGGCGCTGGGCTGGCAGGGATCGTCGCGGCACTGGCGCCAGTTCAAGATCCTGTACGGCCTGTTCGCGGCATTGATGGCGCCGCTGGTCTGTTCCATCCACAGCATCGTCGGGCTGGATTTTGCCGGCGGCCTGACGCCGGGATGGCACGAGACGCAGTTCCCGCCCTATTTCGTCTTCGGCGCCGCGCTGTCCGGCTTCGCCGTGGTGCTGATGCTGGTCATTCCGCTGCGCCGGGCGCTGGATCTCACCGGCGTCATCACGTTGCGCCACATCGACGTGCTGGCGCGGCTGATGCTGACTGCCAGCCTGCTGCTGTCCTACTGCTATCTGATGGAGGTGTTCATGCCCTTCTACCGGGGGGAGGAGCACGAGATCACGGTGGTGATGTCGGAACTCGGCGGCTATTACGCACCCTGGTACTGGGCGAAGATCATCCTGAACGGTGTCGTGCCGCAACTGCTGTGGATCCGGCCGCTGCGGCTGAACCGGCCGCTGCTGTTCCTGATCGCGCTGTGCGTGGTGGTCGGCATGTGGATCGAACGCTACGTCATCGTCGTCGGCGGCCTGCACCGGAACTACACGGAATCGAGCTGGTTCGTCTTCATGCCGACCTTCTGGGACTGGGCGACGCTGGCCGGGTCGGTCGGGCTGTTCCTGACCGGTTTCTTCCTGGCGCTGCGCTTCATCCCGATGGTGTCGATGTTCGAACTGCGCGAACTCCTCCACAAGAAGAGGGCGGAGGGCGGGCGATGAGCGCACATCGCGGCACCGGCCACACAATCCGCGGCACACTGGCCGCCTTCGACAGCCCCGATGCGATGCTGGAAGCCCTGCGCCGCCTGCGGCAGGAGGGGTTCACCGGGCTGGAGGTCTACAGCCCCTATGCGGTGGAGGAGGTGGACGAGTTGCTGGGCCGCAAATCACGGGCCTTGGCGCTGATCATCGTGGCGGCCGGCGTGGTGGGTGCGGTCGGCGGCTTCCTCCTGCAATATTGGGGCATGGTGCTGAGCTATCCGCTGAACATCGGCGGACGGCCGCTGAACAGCTGGCCGGCCTTCAGCACTACGACGTTCGAACTGGCGGCGCTGGCCATCCTGCTGGTCGGCTTTTTTGCCTTCTGCAAGTTCTGCCGACTGCCGCGCCTCTACGATCCGATCTTCGATGCGCCCGGGTTCGAACATGCCTCGCAGGACCGGTTCCTGATCTGGATCGCGGAGCGGGAGGGGCGCGATGACAGCGACCTGTTGCAACGGCTGCTGCCCCATGGCGAAGGCGTAAAGATCGACGAGGTGCCGGCATGATCCGGCTGTTTCCCCTCGCCCTTCTGCTGAGCGCGGCGACGCTGCTGGGGGCCTGCGATAACATGGCGAAGCAGCCACGCGACAAGACCTGGACGCCCGCCAATGCCAACTCAGGCAGCCGGGCTTGGCCGCCGGAGCCGGCGCCCAACACCGTCGCGCGCGAGGACCTGCCGCAACCGGCCCCGGCATTGACGGCGGCCCTGCTCGACCGTGGCAAAGAGCGCTACGAGATCTACTGCACGCCCTGCCACGGCTATCTCGGCGACGGCAACGGCATGATCGTCCAGCGCGGCTTCCCGCATCCGCCCTCCTTCCACAGCGAGGCGTTGCGCAACGCCCCAACCCGGCATTTCTACGACGTCGCCACCAACGGCTGGGGAGCGATGTATTCCTATGCCGACCGCGTCACTCCCGACGACCGCTGGGCCATCGCTGCCTATATCCGGGCGCTGCAGACCAGCCAAAACACCGCGGCGGCCGATTTGCCGGACGATGTGCGGAGGACGCTGCGATGAGCCGGCGCCCGCTTCTCGCCGCCATCGGCGTGGCACTGGCCGGTGGTGCGGTCTGCGCCATCGGCGCGCTGGTCGATCCGCAGGCGGTGCTGCGCGGCTGGCTGGCGTCCTTCGCCTTCTGGATCGGGCTGCCGCTGGGCGCCATGATGCTGCTGTTCGCCCACGACCTGACCGGCGGACGCTGGGGATCGGCCGTGGTGCCGCCCCTGCGCGCCATGGTCGCCGTGCTGCCGCTGGCGCTCCTGCTTCTGGTGCCGGTGCTGATCCTGCTGCCGGAGCTGTACCCCTGGGCAAGGCCGGTGGAGGCCATGCATCTGAAGAACCGTTTCTACCTGAACACCCCCTTCTTCTACGGGCGGGCGGCGGTCTATGCCGTGGTCTGGCTCGGGCTGGCCCTGGCGACGCTGCTGCGCTCCGGACGGGGCCGCAACCCGCTGGCGGCGCCGGGGCTGATCCTGCTGGGGCTGACCGTCACCTTCGCCTCCTTCGACTGGTTCATGTCGGTGGAGCCCGATTGGGGGTCCAGCATCTACGGGATGATGATCGTCAGCGGTCAACTTCTTGGTGCCCTGGCGTTGGCGACGCTGGCGGCAATCCTGGGCGGACGGAGGGACGCGGGGCAGAGGAGGGACCTTGGCAGCCTGCTGATCGCCGCCATTCTGCTGTGGTTCTACCTGTCCTTCATGCAGTTCCTGATCGTCTGGCAGGAGAATCTGCCGCACGAGATCACGTGGTACGTCGCACGCCTGTCCGGCGGCTGGGGCTGGATCGCGGTGCTGGGCGCACTGGCGCAGGGAGCATTGCCGTTCGCGGCCCTGATCTGGTGGCCGGTGAAGCGCAGCCGGGGCGGCTTGGCGGCCATCTGCCTGCTGCTGCTGGCCGCGCATCTGCTGGAATGCTGGTGGCTGATCCTGCCGGGGCTGGAGGGCGGCTTCACCTGGTTCGCCCCCGCCGCGACACTGGCGATGGGTGGCGCCGGCATGGCGGTGTTCCTGTGGCGCTTGGGCGCCGACCGGCGACACTCGGGCCGGAGCGGGCACGTCACCCGCGCCGACGACCTGATGGCGGAAGGCGTTCGCCATGGATAAGGCCACACGCATCAACCGGCCCGGCATCGCCGGGACCGCGGCGGCGATGTTGTTGGGCTGGACGCGGCTGGGACGCGGCCGTTCGCCGAAGCGGCCTGACCCGGAGGGCCGCAATCCCGACACGCGCTTCGAGAAGCGGGACACGCCGCCCTGGCTGTTCGTCCTGCTCGGCGCGCTGGCGGCCGGCCTGATCGGGACGGTCGTGGTCTCGCTGATGCTGATCTTCCCCGATGCGACCACCGACCGGAACCGCGGCCTGACGACGCCGATGCCGGAACCACGCCTGCAGACCGATCCACCCGCCGACTTCAAGCTCTACAAGGAGCGATCTTTGGAACGGCTGACCGGCTATGGCTGGGCCGACCAAGAGCGCGGCATCGCCCACATTCCCATCGACGAGGCGATGCGCCGCGTCGCCGAGCACGGAATTCCCGACTGGCCGGCGGACGCAAGGCAGGAGGGGCAGCGATGAGACGGCTCGCCATCGCCACCCTGACCGGCCTTCTGCTGGCTCTGCCCGTGACAGGTGCGCACGCCTCTCCGACGGCCCTGCTGCCGTCCGGCTTCAAGGATTTCGCCTTCGACCAGCATCTGGGAACGCAGTTGCCGCGCGACATCCGGCTGCGCGACGAGGCCGGCAAAGCCGTCACCACCGCGGCGCTGTTCGACAAGGGGAAGCCGCTGGTTCTGGTCTTCGACTATTTCCGCTGCACGACGCTGTGCGGCGTGGTGCTGGGCGATCTGTCGGCGGCCCTCGAACAGGTGCCGCTGACGCCGGGCAAGGATTACGCGGTGATGGCGGTCAGCATCGATCCAAACGAGAGCCCGGCTGACGCGGCGGCGATGAAGGCACGGCATTTCGAACGCGATCCGGCACTGGCCGGCGCCATCCACGCGCTGGTCGACGACCCGGCCGATCAGGGGCGAGACGTGCGCCGCCTCGCCACCGCAGCCGGCTTCCCCTACAAGCTGGACGAGGCCAGCGGGCAATATGCCCATCCCGCCGGCGTGGTGCTGGTCTCGCCGGGCGGGACGGTCTCCCGCTACATCCTGGGAATCGGCTACGACCCCACCGACCTGCGGCTCGGGCTGGTCGACGCCTCAAAGGGGGCCGTCGGTTCGGTGGCCGACCATCTGCTGCTGCTCTGCTACGGCTACGACCCGGCGCAGGGCAAATACAACGCCGAGGTGGGCCGCCTGATGCAGGCGACCGGCGCCGTCTCGGTCCTGGGCGTCGGGCTGCTGGTGTGGCGCGCCACCCGCCGGCCGGGAAAGGGGTGAGGCCGGCCATGGGAAGCATGCAACTCCTCCCCCCCACCGCGTCCGCCCATGCCGCCGACATGGATTGGCTGTTTGCCGCCCTGATCGGCACCAGCGCCTTCATCCTATTGCTGGTCTTCGGGCTGATGATCGGCTTCTGCGTCCGCTACCGGAAGGGCAGCAAGGTGGAGCGCGGCAACCGGCTGGGCCGCACCTGGAGGGTTGAGACCGCCTGGACCGTCGCCACCTTCATCGGTTTTCTCGGCCTCTATTTCTGGGGAGCGGACCTCTATGTCGGCATCCACAGCCCGCCCAAGGACGCCACCGACATCTATGTCGTCGGCAAGCAGTGGATGTGGAAGATCGAGCATCCCGGCGGCCAGCGCGAGATCGACACGCTGCATGTCCCGGTCGGCAAGCCGGTGCGGCTGGTGCTGACCTCGCAGGACGTGATCCACGACTTCGCCATCCCCGCCTTCCGCGTCCGCCAGGACGCCCTTCCCGGCCGGTACGAGACGCTGTGGTTCACCCCGACGAAGGTCGGCGAATATCGCCTGTTCTGCGCGGAGTTCTGTGGCACTTGGCATGCCCGGATGGGCGGCACCGTCGTCGTCATGGAACCGTCCGACTTCCAGCGCTGGCTGGACAGCCAGGACCCCGGCCCCAGCCTCGCCCAGGAGGGGGAGGCGCTGTTCCGCAGCTATGGCTGCAGCGGCTGCCACGGCACCGCCAGCACCGTCCACGCGCCAAAGCTGGAAGGGCTGTTCGGCCGCCCGGTGCCGCTGGAGGATGGCCGCACCGTCATCGCCGACGACCGCTATATCCGCGATTCGATCCTGAAACCGAAGTCGGAGATCGCCGCCGGCTATCCGCCGGTCATGCCCTCCTTCGCCGGGCAGATCGGCGAGGACGATCTGCTGAAGCTGGTCGCCTACATCAAATCGCTGGCCGACAAGACGGCTGAAAACTCCCAAACCGGCCAATCGGCCGGTAGCGCGGAAAGGCCCGCCCAATGACCACCGCGACCGTGACCGGAAAGCCGGACGAGCCCGTCGTCGCCACCAGGAACTACCTGACGGAGGAAGGCGTCACCCTGCGGTCCTGGCTGCTGACCAAGGATCACAAGCGGATCGCCATCCTCTACACCCTGTCGATCACCTTCTTCTTCTTCGTCGGCGGGCTGGCGGCGACGCTGATCCGGCTCAATCTGGTGACGCCGGCCGGCATCTTCACGCCGGACATCTACAACCGGCTGTTCACGCTGCACGGCATCGTGATGGTCTGGTTCTTCCTGATCCCATCGATCCCCAACACCATGGGCAACTTCCTGATCCCGCTGATGATCGGCGCCAAGGATCTGGCGTTCCCGCGCCTGAACCTGCTCAGCTGGTACCTGTATATGGGAGCAGGCTTCCTGGCGCTGTTCGCCATCCTGATCGGCGGGGTTGACACCGGCTGGACCTTCTACACGCCGTTTTCCTCGCTCTATTCCAACGGCTATGTGGTGCTGGCGCTGGCCGCCGTATTCGCCGTCGGCTTCTCCTCCATCCTGACCGGGCTGAACTTCATCGTCACCACCCACCGGATGCGGGCACCGGGGATGACGTGGTACCGGCTGCCGGTTTTCGTCTGGTCGAACTACGCCACCTCCGTCATCATGGTGCTGGCGACGCCGGTGCTGGCGATCACCCTGATGCTGGTGGCGGTGGAACGGCTGCTGCGGGTCGGCATCTTCGACCCGGCGCTGGGCGGCGACCCGCTGCTGTTCCAGCACCTGTTCTGGTTCTACTCCCACCCCGCGGTCTACATCATGATCCTGCCGGGCTTCGGCGTGATCAGCGAGATCGTGCCCTGCTTCGCCCGCAAGCCGCTGTTCGGCTACAAGTTCGTGGTGTGGTCGAGCATCACCATCGCGATCATCGGCTTCTTCGTGTGGGCGCACCACATGTTCGTCGCCGGCATCTCGCTCTATGCCGGGCTGGTCTTCTCGCTGCTCAGCTACGTCATCGCGGTGCCGTCGGCGATCAAGGTGTTCAACTGGACCGCCACGCTGCACAAGGGCTGGATCAGCTTCGACGCGCCGATGCTCTATGCCCTGGGCTTCATCGGGCTGTTCACCATCGGCGGGCTGACCGGACTGTTCGTCGCCAACCTCGCGTTCGATGTCCATGTCACCGACACCTATTTCGTCGTGGCGCACTTCCACTACATCATGGTCGGCGGCATGGTCAGCGCCTATTTCGGCGGGCTGCATTACTGGTGGCCCAAGGTGACGGGGCGGCTTTATCCGGAATGGTGGGCGCGCATCGCGGCGCTGCTGATCTTCTTCGGCTTCAACCTGACCTTCTTCCCGCAATTCATCCTGGGCTATCTGGGGATGGAGCGGCGTTACTATTCCTACCCGCCGGAATTCCAGGCCTGGAACATCTTCTCGTCGGCCGGCGCGTCGGTGTTGGCGGTCGGCTATGCCTTGCCCTTCTTCTATCTCGGCTGGTCGCTGTTCCGCGGCAAGCGGGCAGGATCCAACCCGTGGGCGGCGACCGGGCTGGAGTGGCAGACCTCCTCCCCCCCGCCCGCCCACAATTTCGA